>CANJKA010000087.1 GCA_947474675.1 Flavobacteriales bacterium | reverse complement strand
CACTTGATTTCTATAGGACACATCACCTTGTGTACCGTGTTTGAAATTATGAGCTTCATCTACAATCAGTAAATCAAATTCAGGCATTATAACATTTAGCAAGTAGGCATACAATCTACGTAACATGACTTCTCCCTCGTTGTTTTTAAACCTTTTTATTCCAGCTTTAAATATAGAAGCTTCAGTATCCGGTAATTCATTCGCTAATTTCAATTTCCAATCATCTCCACTCGCAGATATACTAAAAGAACTGTTTCTGAAAATTTCGTATGATGGATTTTTAGGGTCAACAAACTCTAATCTTGCATGAATATTTTGATCTTCACATTTACCAACAGAGGTACCTAAAGGCGTTTTTACAATGTTGCACTCCAATTGATAATTATTGGAAATGAAATTTTTAATCTCTTTTCTCCATTTTGACTGCAAATTCTTTTTGGGCACAATAATACAGTCCTTGTAATGTTCCTTGTTAGCCGAAAAATGCCGTAATAAAGAAGCGATTCCTAGTGCTATATAAGTTTTACCAAGACCTACTTCATCAGCCACATAAAGAAAGTGGTTCTGGTTCTGGTATAAATGATTAAATCCTTTTAAAACTACTTCAAACTGCCGTTGAGCAATATCGGTATCTATTAAACCTTTCGGATTAAGATTTACTATTTTCTCTGCTTCTTTTCTATCTAAAATCATGGAGCAAGGTTTTATTTAACCATTCTAATTTCTTTCTTTCAACGCCTAAATCCAACATCTCTTTATCCACTAACTTTATTTCATTTTTAATCGAATCTGCTATTCTCTCCAACGTTTTTTCTTCGTCTGAGTCTAATCTATTCGAGAGCATTTTGTTTTTATAGAAATAAGATTCCAGAATTTTCAAAATTACCCAGTAAAAGCCAACGTTAATACCTCCACTGTTTTTCATTTTGGTAATTAATCTGCGATAGCCTATTAGCGTGTCTATATTATCTGACAATAGATAATATGAAATTCGTTTTTTTTGAACTTTCTGATCTGAATTCCTTGATAAGTCTGCGAACAGTTTTTCTTTCAACTTTAACAAACCAGAAAGATGAGAGGCCATAAAATTGATGGAACTTTTTGATACAGCTAATTCATCTTCTTTTTCTTCTTCAAATTCATCGGTTATTCGATCCACGAATCTTTCAATCAAACGACCCATTGATTCTTTATCGTTGGCTTTATCCAATTCTTGCCATAACTCCAATAATTCGGAATCGTTTAAATTGTATTTCGAGCTAAATGGCTTAAGTTCAATTCCGATTTGAATTGGATAATAATACAAGTAACCATCTATTCCACTTGGCTTAAATTTAATTAAACTATTGTCTGCGAAAATTTCAACTAATTCCTTTCCAAGCGTTAGTTTTGTTTCTTGCTCGGTCTCGCTTAAATATTTATCCGATAGACCTTCAAAAACGATTCGCCCTTTCTGTTTAGCTGGCTTTTTATTAATTGCAATAAGCGTTAAATCTTTCCAATTTAATATAAACTCTAAATCAAAAGCATCGAGGCGCTTATCTTCAAAACCCTCCTCTTCTTTTGGCTCTGTAAAAGTAAAGGAACTGGCATCAACATCTTCCAATTGATCAATCCATTTATCAGCGTTATCAATATAAGCAACTGCTGTTTCGTAATTACCGCCATTTCTCACACCTGTAAATGCGGCATCTGTGCAGTTTACTGAACCAACAATGGTTATCATGTTTTCCAGCCCAAGAAACCTGTAGATTTTACTGTGGTTAAATCGAAATGCTTTCCCTTTATCAAAAATACACCTTCCCCAACCATACAGTTCTTCTATATTCCTATAATTCGTTTCATCCAGAGCCACATAATCTGTATTTTCAAAGGGAACCGAAAATTTAATTTGATCTGTGCCAAGAACGTCACTTAAAGATTTAAAATGAGTCAAACCTGTTGAGTAATAGGGTGAAATCACTTCCGCTTTTACAAAAGGTTCTCCCCCATTGTATTTTTGTTTGAGCCTTTCTATAAAAACATCAAACGAACGCAAACCGTCTTTTTTTTCTTCATAGTTGCGATTTTCCTCTCCACTGTTAAAAACTAGAATATCTTCCTCATCCGTATATTTAATCGAACTGAAGAAATTTTCTATTATTTTTTCCGATTCAGTAATATCTTCTTTGACTAAAATATCTCTGCGAACATTTCTTGATAAATCCTTAAACCTGTCTTTTAACTGTCTTGGAAAATACCTTGAGTTATTGCTGGCATGAGGTGTAAAATGAAAAACATTGACACATTCAATGTTCGAGCACCAAGCCGATTGAGTTAAATTATTAGATCCACCAATCACAATTAAGCTCCAGTCTTCTAGTAAGATATACGACTGCTTAGTATGAAAACAGGGTTTCCTTCCGGAGCTATTAGAAGGCATATCAATTGGTACAACCGTGTAATCTAAACTCGGACCAGAACTGCCCTTTGCATGAAAATCGCAAAAAACAGTTATAGGAGGAAGTTCATTTTGATATTTCTTCCAAAGTATCGCATTTTGAATCTCATTGTTTGAAAATGATACATCAGAAAGAAATTGCGTAAGAATGTAATTCTCAAAAAAACGAGCATCAAAATTAAATGAGTAAAACAAAGCCGCCCTAACCTTTTGACCAGCCATTCGTTCTTTCAACTCCTCTATAAGTATTCCTGACTTCATATTAAAGGATCGATTTGATTAAATAAACTGATGTACGTTGGAATAAAATAATTATTCTCGTATGCATTGTTTACGTCTAACTTCGCTATCTCTCTCCCACCATCCGAATAATACCGAACTAGCTTTCCATTTTCTTGTTTTATCCAAGCCGAATTGTTTCTTTTTTTACTTACTGTATCATTTCGATCAACAGCAGCAAAGGCAATTCCAGTTTTACCTTCTTGCAACGAATCCAAGGCCTCATTTAGCACTACAACTGCTGAATTTTCAAACAGATAATCTTGCTTGGCAGGAAAGTGATTAAATATTTCTTCTGCGTTTATTTCAGAGGATTGCCATACAGGTCTGCTCTGTAAATGCCGAAATAAATTAGCGTATGAATAAAGAACATTTTCCGTATTTCTAATTTCTACCAAACATGCTTTTAAGGCATCACTTACACCTAACTCTACTACAGAATCTATAAATGGATACAACTGAAAGGTGTTTTTTCTTAATTCTGGATGTTTTTTAAATAAATGATACAGCTCATTCTGACATTTGTGACTAGGCGATTCCAATATCAATCTCTCGTAAAATTGCTTCTCTGCGTCTGATAATTTCTCTAGTAAATCTGCGATTGGTTTGAGTTCTTCTTTTGTAACAATTACAATGTCTTCAGTAAGTAATTTATCTACCAATTTCAACAGTAAACCAGTATCTGTTTTTTCTTGAATGGCAGATTGCATTACTGATTTAAAATCATCTTGGTATTTAATTCTCATTTCGGTAAAAGGACGGTTGTATTTACCAAATACCCCGTACGTTTTCTGATTGCTTAATATTGTATCTGCATTATTGGTTGAAAACCGAAAACTTGTATCATTCTTTCTTTTGCTTACAAAGTCTTTACCGTTGTAACTGCTGTTTGTAAAATATAGCTCTTGGGTATACGCACAAGCTTGCTCAAATTTATAAAAGAAAGCCATAAAATTTTTATCTGGTCTATCTTCCCAAAAATACCATGCAAAAGACATCAACTGAAAATCTCTAATGCTTCCTGAAACGGTTGATAAATCTCTGATTATCTTTCTACCCAATTTTTGCCAAATGGATTGAAAACCAAGAGGGTCTCTTGAGCCTTTAATTCGAAAATTTATATCTGGTTCGGTTATGAAATACATTTTCTAAATATAAACATTTTTCGCATCTCCTGTCTTGTGTTGCAATCATTTTTTACTAATATCATCAAATAATCTAAAAAAATACATGCTTCTAATTTATAGAATTTTGAGAGAAAACTATTGTTTATTAGATCCAAAATAACTCTTTATTAATTTCCCCATTCTTTAAATTCAAAACATAATCTTTATCTCTTTTATAATTTCAAGAAGTTTAAAATACACCTCAGGAAAATCATTTGAACCAGATGAGCTTTTGATATTCTTCTCGAATAATCGTTTCATTTCCCATTGTTTTCCGTCACAAATTGGTTGAAAATAATCTTTCTTCCATTTTGATGCAGTAATAAAAGCATTCAACTCATTCTTGATTTTTGGAGGAAGGATATAAACCGATTGTGGTACTTTTTTTTCAAAATTTGCTTTCAAATAATCGGTCGTTGACTCGTATTGATTCCAAATCAAGATGCCATCGAGATAGCGAACATCATCATGATTGGCTGAGTAACCTCCTTCATAAAAATGAAAACCTACGCTTTTTTTAGAGGTTTCTTTTACCAAAAAATCATCGTTCAATAACTGGTGTATCTTACTCGGAAGAGTATAAACTGATTCTTCTTTTGGTAATAAATCTTCAAGGTCGGAAAAAAATAAATCACGATTTTCTATTTTTTCAATTATATCGTAATCTAAAAAGCCGAGACCATCCGTATAGTAACTAAATCCACAATTGAAACATGCCCATTTTGGAGACAGATTTGAAAGACAACAACCACCTAATACAATTTCTTTGTTTCGTAATGCGACTTCAATTTCAGTAAAATCGGGCAAACCAAACAACCAAAGTGCCATCGGTTCTTTGCAAATTGAACATTTTTTTCGATTTTTCACCATTCTGAATTATATTTAAGTCTAATATATTTGAGTAAATCTTAATCAACGTAACTTTTATTATTTCTAATTAAAATTAATGGTAATATAATTAAAAAACATTACTACTTTACAACCGAAAAGGATTTCCCTATATCAAAATATTGAACAACCGTAATCTTTTCTTATGCCAATTCTTCTATATCTTGAGTATATGATTTTTTATTCGTAATTATACAATTACCTTTAAAATCAGAAAAATCTTTATAATAATTTTCTATACTGTTAAATAAGTTTTGATTAATAACTTTTGATTTCTTCTTTAATCTTTCAATTGCTTCAAATAAACTAACAGTTATTGGGTTTTTAGATCTATTTAATTTTGGTTTTAAACGCGTTGATGGTGTGTTATCCTTTTTTAATATTGGTTCTAAAACATAAAGCGATTTTATATCATAGCTTGAAATCTTCAACAATTCTGCTTTAAATAATAACTCCCATGAATTAACAGCTAAAATTGCAAATGTTTCCTCTCGATAATTGAAATTCGGTTTATTGTAAATCTCTATTGCTGAAAGCATTGAGTTAATTGATTTATCTAACAGGCTTTTATGGGTTTTGTTGACTCTCATCTAATTTTATGTATTGGTTTCAACCTTCACCTGCCCATTCATCAATATAGGCAATAGCCAATCTCGTAACTCTGAAAGTTCTTCATTTTCTTTAAAGATATTTTTTCTTTTATCATCCATTGAAATAACTCTTTTGTAATACTCTTCAACTAGATTATTATTAGGTACTTGTATTTTCAATTTCTTTATTGAATCTAAGGACAAATTTTTTATTGTAGAGCCTGTTGCAAGATTCCAAAATAGTTTAAACATGTGTGGTTGTTTAAGAAATTGATAACAATACGGTCTATAGCTGTTTTTGCAATTTATATATGCAGAACTCTTTCCTAGCATTACCTTTTCTCCTAAATAAACTGCCAGATTACCTAAAGTGCCATTAATGGATAATAAAATTGTACCATCATTTAATTCAATAAAGTACTTATTATATTCTTCTTCATTTATATGTTTCGTGTCAGAATCAGTGCGAATATACCCATTTTTCAGATTGTTACCATTAATAAAATAGTACTCCGAATCTTCTACATAATTTGGTGTTCCATGAATGCCATCTCCAATTTTAGCACATAAATCATTCAATTCTTTCACTCCCCACCCCTCAGGAATCTCCCTCTTCAACTCCTCATTCCAAACCATTTTACCACCTGAAGATTTGTATGGTAAGCCGTCTTCATTTGGAAAATCAAACTGCACAAACCAATAATCATAAATGAGTTTTGCCATGGCTTCTAACTCAGCGTTGATTTTGTTGTTGAGCTCTATTTTACGTTCTAAATTTGATAAAATAATTGAAATGTTTTTTTGAATATTTGTATCAGTTGACATTTTTGTTTTAAGACCAAACAAAACCACTTTGTCTAATTCTGATTGTCCTGAACTACCTGTCATAAAAGACATTAAAGTCTTTTCAAAAGAAAAAAGAACATAATTCAAACATTTAGCTTCATAATAATTATTACTTCTTAATAATAGAATATGTGAGTCTGTAATTAATCGGTAACCTTTTGGTATTTCAGAAACAAAAGCACATCTTCCTGCTGTTCCTGTTCCTGTTGAGTTTATTAAAATATCCCCAACTCTAATAAATTTTGAATCGGAGGAAATTTTTCCTGTATCTGTAAATTGAGCAAGCGAAAAATCGATTCTATTATTGCGAATACATTTTTGATTTAGAACCATAACATCACTATGTTCAACGTACTTTGGAGTAATTCCTTTTGTTGAAAATGTTATAAAATTAGATACCGTATTCCAATTATTCATATTTTTAAATCTATTAAATTATTCTAAATTTCAAGTGCGCACGCACTGCGTTCGTAATTCATTCTTTTGAACAACTCATCTGTTACTCCAAACGTTTATTGCGCTCTATCCTTTCCTTCGCTTCCACCAACAACTGATGTAATTTTGCTTCCAACTCTTCTTTCGGAGGCATCACTGTTAAATATTCGGCTACCATTATTCCATCTTTGTGCATTTCGAGTAATTCCACTTGCTCTTTGTTACTTTCTGCGCATAAAATCAAACCGATGGGTTCGTTTTCACCTTCTTGTTTTTCGTATTTATTGAGCCATTTCAAATACAATTCCATCTGTCCTTTGTGAGAAGCTTCAAACTTTCCAAGTTTTAATTCAATGGCCACTAATCGTTTTAATGTTCGGTTGTAGAATAACAAATCAAGGTAGAAATCATCGCCATCAATAATCATTCGCTTTTGGCGCTCCATAAAGGCAAAACCTTTCCCCAATTCTAAAATAAAAGCTTCTAATTCTTGTAAAATCGCTTTTTCTAAATCTTGTTCTAAATATGTATTTTTCAAATTCAAAAAATCCAACATATACGGATCTTTGAATGTATTCATCAAATCAGGTTGTGCATTAGATAGCTGTATATTTGCGATCTCTGTTCGTTCGAATGCTTTTTTTGCTATTTGATTGCGCAATTCACGTTTTCCCCAATTTTGAGCAATTGAATTTTGGGCATAATACAATTTAGATTCGATTGATTTCAAAGGGAATAACTCAATAAAATGAGACCAAGTCAATTGTGTAGCCAGTGGCGACACAATTGCAAAATCTGAAAAATCAGCTGCAAACTGTGTCATACGTCTAACATTTCTTTCGGTAAAACTTCTACCGTATCGATGTTCTAATTGTGCCGCCACTGTCGGCACAATTTGTTTTCCATATTCAGCACGCTCATTTTTAAGAATTTCATCATTAATTCGTTTACCAATATGCCAAAAGAGCAAAGTCAACGAACTATTTGCGACCTTAGAAACATGATGTTTACTTTCCTCAATAAGCACAGCTATTTCACTTACAAGAGCAGAAGATTCTATATTGTATTTATCAATGTCGTTCATCATTCATTTTATCAGAAGATTATTGAGCCAGTGGCACTAAAATCTGTATTTATCTCAATTCTTACAGATCCTTATTTCACACCAAGTTTGTCGAAGTGTAGTGTTTTTAAATTGTTCTGAATTTCCGTTTCCAGTTCTTTCGACTCTGCAAACAAACTCGTTAAACTTGTTTCAAATCCTTTCAATTTCGATTCAAATTCCTCATTTGTAATATCTACATAATCAATCTTTACCTCAAAATATTGTCCAGCACTCAGCGAGTAGTTTTTATTTTTAATTTCCTCATACGTTACAACAACAGAAAAATCTTCCATCGCTTTTTTAGCATTGAAAGTCGCAATGATTTTATCTTCTTCTTCCGCAGATAAAAGTGTTTTTTGGTTTTTACCATCTTTCACCGTTGTACCCAAATTGGAAGCGTCAATTAAAACAACGTCTCCTTTGTTTTGTTTGTCTAAGAAAATCACTGAAACGTTTGTACCAGTTGTTGCAAAAACATACAACGATTTCAGATGAAGATTTTGCCAACGAACCACACAGGAATAAACTGAGTGTTTTGTTGAGTCGAATGAATCATTTATCGTATCATTTGGGACAGATTTCTTTTTTGAAAGGGTGATATTAGTGTTTAACTCTCTGTTTGTGATAATTTACAGAGAGTTAAATTTCAAATTGATAGCGTAGTTGAAATTATTTCATCATACTTCAAAAAAGATTGGAATATGAGAATCGTGTATGAGAATTGCAAACAAAGAAAACTACTTTATCCCTCAATTCTAACTCACCAACTCAAGCCAATTTTCTCATTGTAATCTCAACATTTTTCCTAACTTAGGCGAGAGATAAAAAATAAAACCTTCACCCCTATTTTCTATTCTCACAAACAAGCGAAAGAAACACCAATGGCAGCAGAACAAAAAGCAAAATTAGAACAACAATTATGGAACATTGCAAACACCCTTCGAGGGAAAATGGATGCAGATGATTTCAGAGATTATATATTGGGATTCATTTTCTATAAGTACCTCAGTACGAAGATGGATTTATATGCCAACGACATTCTTAAACCAGATGGTTTAACCTTTCAAGAAATAGAAGGACACAAGCAAGAAGCTGATTTCATGGAAGCGGTTAAAGATGCTGCCTTAGATAAATTAGGATTCTTCTTAAAACCATCCGAATTGTTCTCTGAATTAGCTAAACGTGGTAACGCAGGAGGAAAAAACAATTTCATTCTTGGTGATTTAGCAAAAGTGTTGACTAACATTGAGCAAAGTACAATGGGTTCTGAAAGTGAAGAAGATTTCGGTAACTTATTTGCGGATTTAGATTTAACGAGCCACAAACTAGGTAAATCGGAAGCAGATAAAAATGAATTGATTGTTAAAGTACTCGTTCATTTAGAGGAAATTGATTTCGACCTTGAAAATACTGAAAGTGATATTTTAGGAGATGCTTATGAATACTTGATTGGACAGTTTGCATCTGGAGCAGGTAAAAAAGCAGGTGAATTTTACACGCCTCAACAAGTCAGCAGTGTTTTGGCTCAATTGGTGACGGTTGGAAAAGATAAACTGAAAAGTGTGTACGATCCAACGTGTGGTTCTGGCTCTTTACTTCTTCGTGTTGCTAAAGAAGTGAAAGATGTAAGTGCATTTTACGGCCAAGAAATGAATCCTTCGACGTATAACTTATGCCGAATGAACATGATTATGCACGATGTTCATTACAAGCGTTTCGATATTAAAAACGAAGATACCTTAGAACGACCGCAACACATTGACCAACGCTTTGAAGCAATAGTTGCAAACCCACCTTTTTCTGCTCAATGGAGTGCAAGTCCATTGTTTATGAGTGACGACCGTTTTTCTGCTTATGGTAAATTAGCCCCAAGTAGTAAAGCAGATTTCGCATTTGTACAACACATGGTTCATCACTTAGACGACAACGGAACAATGGCAGTTGTTCTTCCGCACGGTGTTTTATTTAGAGGTGGTGCTGAAGGACATATTCGTGAATACTTAATAAAAGATAAAAATTACCTTGATGCCGTTATTGGCTTACCTGCAAACATCTTCTACGGAACAAGTATTCCAACGTGTATTTTGGTGTTGAAGAAGAAAAGATTGGATGCTAAAAATGTTTTATTTATAGATGGAAGCCAACATTTTGAAAAGGTTAAAACTCAAAACATGTTGCGTTTAGATGATATTTCTAAAATAATTACAACTTATGAAGACTACGCTTCCCCCTTTGGAGGGGGATCGAGGGGGAGGATAGGTGAAATAGTAACAAAATACGCATATATCGCTACCCTTGAGGAAATTGCTGAAAACGATTACAACTTGAATATTCCAAGATATGTAGATACGTTTGAAGAAGAAAATTCCGTTGATTTAGCTTCTATTACAATTGAGTTACGTGAATTGGCTGAATTAGAAAAAACTACAGATTCTACCATTGAAGGTTTTTGTAAAGAATTAGGAATTGAAACACCATTTTGAGACCTATGGAAACTATACAAAAAGAGAAAGTGAAAAAGTTGCTACCTGAATTGAGGTTTGAAGGGTTTGATGTGGAATGGAGATTAATAAAACTTGGGGATTTAGCAGAGAAAATAGGTGATGGTCTGCACGGTACACCAATATATTCAGATAATTCAGATATTCATTTTATCAATGGTAATAATTTAACAAATGGTAAAATTGAAATTACAGATAAAACTAAAAAAGTTGATTTCTCTGTTTTTACAAAAAATGATAAAGGTTTAAATGAAAACTCTATTTTAATTTCCTTGAATGGAACAATAGGAAATATATCAAAATATAATAATGAGAAAGTAATGCTTGGGAAAAGTGTTGGATATTTTAATTTTAAAGAGAATACAGATTTCTATTTTCATGTCTTCCATACAGCAAAAATTCAAAACTTCTTTATTTCTGAATTGACAGGTTCTACAATTAAAAATTTATCTTTAAAAACATTAAGAGAAACTATTTTTCCTTTCCCCTCCCTCCCCGAACAACAAAAAATAGCCTCTTTTTTAAGTGCGGTAGATGAAAAAATACAGCAACTTACCCGCAAAAAAGAATTATTGGAGCAGTACAAAAAAGGTGTAATGCAACAATTATTTTCTGGTAAATTGAGGTTTAAGGATGAGAATGGTGAGGAGTATCCTGATTGGGAAGAGAAGAGGTTAATGGAAGTTTCAGTTTTTCTAGATGGCAAAAGAAAACCCATAAAGGGCGAAGATAGATCCAAAATGAAAGGAATTTATCCATATTATGGCGCATCTGGAATTATTGATTATGTCAATGATTATATTTTTGATGAAGAATTAATATTACTAGGTGAAGATGGAGAAAACATTGTCTCAAGAAATCTACCATTAGCATTTAGAGTTTCAGGTAAATGCTGGGTTAATAATCATGCTCATGTTATCAAGCCAATAAATAATAATAACATAGACTTTTTGACATATAGTCTTGAAAGAATAAATTATGTTATTTATAATACTGGGACAGCACAACCTAAACTTAATCAGGAAGTATGTAGAAATATTCCGCTGTTAATTCCTTCTATTTTTGAACAAGCAAAAATAGCCAATTTCCTATCAAATATAGATACTAAAATAGAAAGTACAACCCAACAAATGACCCAAACACAAACCTTTAAAAAAGGCTTGTTGCAAAAGATGTTTGTGTGAACATATTGTTAAAAATGAATAAAAAGTAAACCTATAAGTTGATTAAATGAAAATAGTTGATATATTTGCACATACATTGTTCACTTTCCATTACCAAGGAGAAGTGGATAATGAATATGATCGACTAATGGATAATTGGACAGATGTTAGTTTCCTTAGAAGTTATGCGAAAAAAAATAAAGTAGAAAATATAAATCAATTTGTAAAAGACAGACTAAAAGATGCGGAACAAATACAAGATTTATTGGAAGAAATCACAATAAATAATGAACCTTTAGAATATTATTTTAGAACACTTTTTGACAATGAATCAGGTGCGAAGATTTTATCATTGCAAAAAGGAAAAATTGAGAAGAATGGAATCAGATTGTATGCTATAAAAATTGATGAGAATTGTTTTGTAATTACTGGCGGAGCAATCAAAATGAGTCAAACAATGCAAGATCATCCCGATTCCAACGAAGAATTGAAAAAAATACACAGAGCAAAATCATTTTTACAAGAAAACACGATAGTTGATAAAGATTCTTTTTACGAACTTATAAACGAACTAGAATGAGCAATATAGAAAAATTCAAAGCATTGGTCTCATCCGAGAAAACCAATACCATTGAAAAAAACAGAGCAAGAATAAAAAACAGAGCAATGTTGAGAGAATCTCAAAATATTGCTATGAAAGTATTGGATAAATTAGATGAAATCGGTTGGTCGCAAAGAAAACTTGCGATTGAAATGGGAGTAAGTCCTCAACAAATTACAAAAATTGTAAAAGGTCAGGAAAACCTTACGTTGGAAACGCAAATTAAACTTCAGAACATTTTAAATATTCCAATATTAGCTTCTTTTTATGAAGTTGAAGAAACTAAAATGATTTCTGAAGAACCAATAACGAAAACGGAGAAATACATTCAATTAGAATACAATGTCTTTTTAAATGATTATTCACACCAAGTTTTACAAGCATAATGGAAAAATCAATTGGCTTTGCTTTAGCAGCTATTAAAACAGAACAATTTGCAGTATTTGCCGAAAACTATTTATCGAATAAAGCAGCAAATGTCACAACTTCATTAGAGTTTAAAATAAATGAAGTAGATAAAAGAATTGGTGTCTTTGCGACTTTCACTTTTGATAATGCAAAAAAAACATTTATAAAAATTCAGGTAAGTTGTCATTTTTCAGTTGATCCAGAATCTTGGAACGATTTTAAAAAAGATAATTTAGTGATTTTTCCAAAAAACTTCATTAGCCATTTAACGATGTTAACCATTGGAACTTCACGAGGTGTTTTACATGGAAAAACGGAAGGTACGGAATTTAATAAATTTATAATTCCTACAATCAACGTAAATGACTTGGTAAATAAAGATGCTGAATTTAATTTAAGTCTATAGATGAATAAATAATAAACTTCCTATGAGTCACCAATCCGAAGCCCTACTAGAAAAAAACTTAGTCAACCAATTGATTGGATTAGGATATTCATCTATTACAATTCAAGATGGTGATGCGTTGGTTGCCAATCTTAAAAGTCAACTCGAACTTTTCAATGAAACGACTTTTACTGCAAAAGAATTTGATGCAATTTTAAATCATTTAGCCAAAGGAAATGTATTTGAAAAAGCAAAAACCTTACGAGACAGATTTCAATTAACAAAAGAAGATGGAACATCGTTTTATGTGCGTTTTTTCAACAAAGAAGACAATAGTAAAAACTTATTTCAAGTAACTAATCAAGTTTCCTTAGAAGGTTCATTTTTGAATCGTTACGATGTTACATTATTAGTGAATGGTTTGCCTTTGGTTCAAATAGAATTGAAACGTTCAGGAATTGAAATAAAAGAAGCATTTAATCAAATTAATCGGTATCAATTACATTCGTTCTGGAGTAATCATGGTTTGTTTCAATACGTTCAGTTGTTTGTGATTAGTAACAAAGTAAACACAAAATATTTAGCGAATAACCGACTTCAATCGGTGAAACAAACGTTCTTTTGGGCAGATGCTAACAATAAAAATATTACAGATTTAACGGATTTCACATCAGCTTTTTTAAACCCAATTCATTTGGGAAAAATGGTTGCTCATTACATAGTTATCAATGAAACCCACAAAGTAATGATGGTGTTAAGACCGTACCAGTATTTCGCTACGGAAGCCATTATTCGACAAGTTTCACAGACAAATGAGAACGCATACATCTGGCACACGACAGGTTCAGGAAAGACCTTAACTTCTTTCAAGGCAAGTCAAATTTTAATGGAAATCCCAGAAGTACATAAAGTAGTTTTTGTGGTCGATCGAAAAGATTTAGATTATCAAACAATGAACGAGTTCAATGCTTTCAAGAAAGACAGTGTTGATGTCACCGACAATACGCAATCGTTAGTAAGACAATTGTCTGATAATACTAAATTGGTATTAACCACCATTCAAAAACTGAACAATGCCATTTCAGACCGTTTTAAATCGAGCATAGATTCTTTGAGAAACGAGAAAATTGTTTTCATATTTGATGAATGTCACAGAAGTCAGTTTGGTGAAACACATGGAAGAATTACAGAGTTCTTTGCTAAAAGTCAATTAATTGGTTTTACTGGCACTCCCATCTTTGCAGAAAATGCTTCCAAAAATGAATTAGGAAAACGTACAACCAAAGATTTATTTGGAAATTGTCTTCATAAATATGTAATAACCGATGCCATTCGAGATGAAAACGTTCTTCGCTTCGGAATTGAATACGTTGGGAAATACAAAAACAAGAGCAATGCTTTTATAGATATTGAAGTAGAAGATATTGATAAAAAAGAAGTACTTGATTCAGAAAAACGTTTAACGAAAATTGCAGATTATATTATTGTTTATCACGATCAAAAAACATTTCGAAAAGACTATTCTGCTATTTTTGCTGTAAGTAGTATTCAAAATGTAATCCAATATTACGACATATTCCAAAAGAAGAAAGAAGCAGGCGAACACGATTTACGAATTGCAACCATTTTCACGTATGGTACTAATGAAGATTCTGAGGATGCACAAGATTACCTTCCTGAAGATGAAGATTGGTCACAAGCAGCTGAACCTATGGCTGTTTATCAGTCTAGTCACACTCGAGATAAATTGGAAAGTTATATTGGTGATTACAACAAAATGTACAATACCAGTTTTTCTACTAAAGACAGTCAGCAGTTTGAGAACTATTTCAAAGACATCAGTAAGCGTTTAAAAGAACGAGAAAAAGAAAGTTTCAACGATGAGAAAGACCGATTGGATATTGTCATTGTGGTAAATATGATGTTGACTGGTTTTGATGCGAAAAAGGTAAATACCTTGTACGTTGATAAAAACCTAAAGCAACATGGTTTAATTCAAGCATATTCCAGAACCAATAGAATATTAGGAGAACAGAAATCACAAGGAAACATATTAGCATTCAGAAACCTTAAAAAAGCGACAGACGATGCAATTACTTTGTTTTCGAATAAAGATGCAATAGATGTCGTAACAATGCCTGATTACGAAGTGATAGCAACCAAGTTTGATGAAGCATTGAAGTTCTTAAGAGAAATTGCACCAACCTATCAAAGTGTTGACGACTTAGAAAGCGAAGAAGCGGAAGCACAATTTGTACAAGCCTTCCGTAAATTGATGCGAAACATGAACGTTCTTCAATCTTACACCGATTTTGATTGGGAAGATTTACCTATTGATGAACAAGAATTTGAAGATTACAAAAGCAAGTATTTAGACTTGTACCAAAAAGTTCAAAGAGACCAACAGAAGCAAAAAACGTCTATACTGGATGATATTGATTTTGAGTTGGAATTGATTCATAGAGATCAAGTGAATGTTGCTTATATTATAAAATTACTCTCCCAGTTAAAAGTTGCAAAATCAGATGCGGCTGCTGTTCAAAGAAAAGCGATTATCGATTTATTGGGTGGTGATATTACGTTAAGAAGTAAACGTGAATTGATTCAGAAATTCATTGATGAGAATTTACCTCACATCAAAGATGCTGATAATATCGAAGATGAATTTGAAAAATTCTGGCAAGATCAGAAAGTTTTAGCACTTGGGAAGTTGTGCGAGGAAGAACATTTGGATAAAGCACAATTTAAGGCGTTGATTGATGCTTATATTTTTAGTGGTCGTGAACCGATTAAAGATGAAGTATTTAAATGTTTGGATAATCGACCTAGTGTATTACAGGCTAGGGTTATTGGGGAAAGGATAATTGGGAAGATGAAGGAGTTTGTGGAGGTGTTTTTTGAGGGGATGATGGGTTGAGATGAAATAAATTATAATAATGAACTTAAAGCAAAAAGTGGGCACACCACAAACACACTTTTCATTGGTATCTTTCAAATAACTCCTTGTTATCATTAATATTTTTCAATGTTTCCCAACGGAATTCTCCTGAAATTTCTTCCGAAAAACCTTTGTTGTTGCCAATTTAACATCTGAAAGTTTCAGAAATTAGATATACGTTAATTCGTTTAATTATTGGTGACACGTTACTCCGTCATCACGTAATACGTTAGATATCTTCCAACGTTTTTGTGATATTTCTTGACTGCTCATTTTTACTTATTATTTTTCCTCCCCCTCAATTTCCCTTCGGTCTTCAGAAGCAGTGCTTCTTCTCCTCCAAAGGGGGAAGACGTACAGATTACTTTTTTTATTCTTCATGTAAAGATTTTTCGATTTTCTTTACACGTTTAATTTATCCTGGATATAGATTTATAAAAGATTTGTTTTAGGTATGAACGAGTAACTTTTTAAGGATCATTCAGATTCAGTTAATTCTTTTGAAAAATCTTTGCCACACTTTATCCGAATGTAAAAATTTAAAAACCTCCTCCCCGCTCAAACCTCCAAACAACAAAAAGGGTGCCCACCACAAACACCCTTTCCATTCAAAAAAAAAAATCCTACTTCTTTACAATCCTTTTCGTAATCACGCAATCATGATCTTTACTTATCACCATATAAACTCCTGCTTCTAAGTCCTGGATATCTATGGTTAGTAATGTTTCATTCGAATTTATTTCTTTTACAACTTTTCCTTGCACATTGACTAAGGTAATCGAACGATTTAATTCTGACTCAAATTGTAAATGAATATAATCCGAACTTGGGTTTGGAAATACATCAAAATCTGGAGTTGTTGAATAAGGAGTTGCAGGGTAAGTGTTATCATCCAAGTTATATAGTTTCTTCAACTCATTAAATTCTTGATCATCCATTTTAGTTGCCTCGCTAGGTATTATTGCTTTTCCTTTCACTTGACAATTGACATATTGCTTGGTTAAACTTTTTCCAACCAAGTCACAAGTACCAAAATTTGTACGACGAACTTTTACAAAATTAACATTGCTATAAGCGAAAATTGGATTCACACTCGCAGTATTCACATCTTCACAATCAAACCACATGAATAATTGAGAATTCCCATTTGTAGCTAAAGTTATCCAATTGCTATTCGTACCATTTTTATAGTATACTTGGATTTCCCATTTACTAGGTGTACCTAAGAATGCTAAATTTGGATTTGCAACAATCGCAAACATAGAAGGTGGTAAAGCTGTATTTTGAAAACCACCGATTGAGAAATCTGGGTTTTTCGGGAAAAAATTATTATTTGGATCAACTGTTAACGTTTGTCTTGTTTCAATCCATGCACATGCATTATTTGTTGGAGACCACGTTCCCATTTTGAACTCAAATTGTTGACCTTGAACATAAGGAACTGTATACGTGTGAGTTCCTGTTAAAGGAAGTGAATTATTGATAGTTGTGAAAGCTCCACCAGTTAAAGGATTACGAACTTGGAACATATATGGATTATAATTCGGTCCACTTGGAGTTAATTTGAACGTAACAAACTTATTTCCATTTACATCCGTTGAACATGCTTGCTCTACAGTGAAATTAGCACTCAAGTTACAGCCAGTCTCAACAACAGAAACATCGTCTAGGTAAACATTTTGATTCCCTTTCATTGTAAAACCAAATATGTTTTTAAAGTCATACAGAGGAGTTGAACCTTCATCAACGATTGCATTTACATACGAAGCAAATGTATTTTGTTGAGTAAATGTATAAGGCCATCCATTTTGATTAGCATTGTAAAAGTCTGCATCCAATAAATGAGCATTATTCATATAACCCAAAGGGATTGTATTATATAAAGGATTTATAGATAGCGTGTTATTAGCAGGTTTGTTCATTAAGTCAGCAATACAAAATTCAATCGTTACAGTTTGCCATACACACGGAGGAGTTCCAGCTGGAATTATATATTCCAACACTGGTAAACGATGACTCCCCGCTTTTTGAATTTCATTTGTTGTTGCAGTTGCAGGAATTACATCATGATAGAAACTACTCGCATTGATCTCAACATATGTGTCAGCTGGGTTTGTATATCCAAGATAAGCACTTGAATAATTTGAACCCAATAGATTTTTCCATTCACTATCAAACAAATTAAATACAATTTTATTTTGTGTACTATTATCACTCGCATCTTCGTCACATGGGACAGAATATTTAAATGTTAAACGGTATTTTTTAAACAAATCTAATTCAGATGAAAAACGTCCTTCAATAAAATCATTGCGCGTTGTATTCGTACCCATTGTAGGAGCTGTTGAAGCTTCGACTTTTAGATAGCCTGATTTATTGTTTGTTAAGTTCGCATCTTTTAACATTCGATTACTTGCAGTTTGTCCAAAACCAAATTCATTCGGAGTATCATAAGGAGGAAAGTAATTAATTCCAGTCGATCCCATACAATTGGTATGCGTCATATTATTATATAAATAACTTCCATTCCAACCTCTTATATCCGTATGAAAATCCATACCTTGACCACTTCCATTATGGTAATCACTCCAATCAGACAGAAAAGCAGCTGTAAAATTGCCTCCAATAGGAACAGATGGAGCAGTAGGATTACTTGGAGAAACCCAATAACATTGATTGACAATATGGCTTATGCCGTAAGGATTTAGATTTTCGAAATCACCATTCATTACCAGATTTTGGGCATTTGAAGAAAAGCCACTTAGTAAGGCTAAACTTAAAATCCCTCTTTTTAGAGTATTCATTTTTTTCATTTTTAACTATTTTCT
>CANJKA010000086.1 GCA_947474675.1 Flavobacteriales bacterium | reverse complement strand
GATGGTAAAACTGTATTAATGAAACATTATGAATGGGCAGCGGAATTGAAATCTAAAGAGAAGTTGATTCTTGCAGGACCAACGGATCTTGAATTAACATCTACTAATAAAATAAATCCAATAGGGCATTCCACAGGTTTAATTATACTAAAAGCAACATCAAGAAAAGAAGCAGAAGAATGGGCATTTAAAGACCCTTTTCATACGAATGGTTTTCGAAGAAATGTAGTACATTCAATGAAAATAACAATGACAGAAAACACTCTGTTTTCACAATTAAACAAACTAATAGGTTAATTTAAAAATAAAAAAAATGAACAGAATTCAAGCAATTTTAACAATAGACACGGATAATCTTCCAGAAAACTTTCAAGAAATTTTAAAACACGAACAAGAAGTTGTTGCAAAATGGAAAGAAGAAGGATTTTTAGAACATTTGTTTTTGAGACAAACAAAAAATGGGGCAGTTTTAATTTTTAAAGATATTAACGAAGAGAAAGTTAAAGAATTAATGGAAACACTTCCATTTTACAAATTAAAAAAAAATATTGAGTATCTGAATTTAATAAAACAGTTCTAAATACAGAACAACAAAATAAGGTTTGTAACAGCTAAAAAAGTGTTTGGATACAAGTAAGTAAGACATTTTGTCCAATGTATCCAAACACCAAAACGTTACATCACAAACTGATAACTAACTTAAAACTAATATCAAAAAATCATCAAAACTCGACGCTTAGTCCGTATACTGACAAAATTGAAACTATTTTATTTAAACTCCATTGGACAAATAAAATGAGTTAAAATAAATTTAAGTTTAAAGCTTGATAAAATTATATTATTCCTACATTTAGAATTCATAGCGCATAAAATTGCAATAATTAATTGGTAGGGAATTTATTTTAAATATATGATTCACATTTAGTTAAGTTAATAAATTCTATCATCTCATTATAAATAAAATTTTATAAAAAATGAGAACATCAAATTGGTTTCAAAAAGTTTTTTAAAAAAACAGACACATTTTCAAATTAAGAGACCTTATTATAAAATCAAGACAAGCACAAAAAAATGAATTAGAAATAAAACTCCCAATATATAACGAGGATATATTTAACGACTATAACTAGAAATACCCCTGTAATTAATTAAATTTTAAAATACTCATAAGTAAACAATTAAACACGTAAAGACAAATTAAATTTTCGGAGCAAGCTTCTAGATACAAGTAAAAAGTGAAATTCAACTGCCGGAAGAAATTATATTTTTAGTGGTCGTGAACCGATTAAAGATGAAGTGTTTAAATGTTTGGGATAATCGACCTAGTGTATTGCAGACGAGAGTAATTGGGGAAAGGATTATTGGGAAGATGAAGGAGTTTGTGGAGGTTTTTTTTGAGGGGATGATGGGATAAGGTAATTACTAGAAACAAAAAGACTTCAAGAGAATTTATCCCTTGAAGTCTTTAAATTTGTTTTCTTTTTTTGAAGTATTTATTAAAAGTTAAAACAAATTACTGTACATTAAATGATCTAGTAACAACATTTTCCCCATCAATGATAGTCATGTAATACACTCCTGTTGATAAATTACTTACGTCAACTTTCGATAAACTTGTTAAATTAATGTCATTCATTAAAACGCGACCTGAACAATCCATAATTTTAGCACTTGCGTTTTCAGAAAAAGAACCTTCAATTGTTAAATTGTTAGTAACTGGATTTGGATAAAGTTTCAATAAGTTTTTATTCAACGCATTCAATGAAGCAGATTCAGATAAATCATAAGCAGATAAAACACTTACTTTATTTAACAATGGCTCAGATCCTTCACCTTGATCAACGACAATTGTTGTATGTGTCAATATTGGCAAATTAGAAGTCGCTAAATCGTAATATTCAAATTGAGTTCTTGTAATATAAATAGTTGTTCCAATTAAAGATATTATTGCAGACCCTTGATCCGCTACCTTATATCTAACAACATTAGAATAGTATAGTAGGTTAGGTAAGTCACATTTAAGAGGCTGTTCAAAAATTTGAGCAGCCTCTTTTTAATAAATAACTCAGACAATATATAGGTTTAAACCTCTAAATCTTCCATTGAATCCCTCGTGTTTTTTTGTACAGCTATAGCTCCGAATAAAGCTAAAATAAACGAAAACACAAAAAATCCTTTTTCACTATTCATCATTTCTGCATTCCAAAGACCAACTACAAGTAATGTAATCGCCAGAATAGTCACAAACCAACAAATACCATAATACAAATCAGAAACTTTCACTCCTTCCAATTGATCCCGAACACTTTTCTGCAGGGAAACTACCGCGAAAATTCCGAACATTAGAACTGTGAAAAAGTAGCTTTTTTCATTGAATAACATTCTTGACCCCCATAGGCCAGACATAAATCCAATCATCCCTATTCCTAGGGCTACCCATGATGCACCAACAAAGGCGGTAGACGGTTTTTGAGTTCTCATAATTTAAATTAATTAATCGTTTAAGTAAACCTATAATAATTAAAGATCATAAGCAATTATTTTAAATTTAATTAACAAATTAGGGATTAAAATAAATCTCTTCTTTTCTCAGTCCATTTTTATCTAAACTATATTTTTGTAACCAATAAATCCAACACCGTTATCTTGTCATAAATCAGTTCATTTTTCGCTAAAACTCTCCTTTATGAAAATAATTACATTCTTCACCCTGTTTATTTTTTGCCAAGTATCTTCTATTGCTCAAGATGTTTATACAATTAGAATTATTGACACTCATGGTAAACCTATTTCTAACATTGAAGTAAAAGCAGAAATACGCTCTAAAAAAATTCTAATTTCATCAAAGACAGATGCTACTGGAACCGCAATATTGACACTAACAGAAGTGGGAGTTTACACACTTAGTTATCTTGAAATGATTGATTTTACAACTTATGAGATCAAAGAAGGGTTTCATGGAACATTTAAAAAAACGGTGACTTACGATCCTAAAAAAATATTTGCAGAAAAGCCAAAACAAGATAGAAAAGGTGTTGTTTTCACCAACAGTTTAGCTTTAAGCATGAGGGGGAAACCGAATACATCAAAAGTTTCCGTGTTTGTCAAAGATGATAAAAAGGTGATTCAAACAAACATTTCATTAACACTTGTTTCGGTTGTTGATAAAATGAAATATACTGGAAAAACAAATTCACTAGGTGTAGCTGATTTCTATCTACCAATTAATCAAAATTACGAAATTGATCTCGAACAAATTGAAGCTATCAGTCAAGTTCCAGTTCCAAATCAACCTAATGGTGAAATGAATGTGATCGTTTTCTATGTAAAAACTGATGTGAAAGAAACCGTAAAAGGAGATTCAATTGTTCAAACAGGAATTACACAAACGAACGGAACTACAAAACATCTTTTATTTACCTTCCATTTAATGGATTACGCAGGAAATGCCTTGTCAAAAGAACCAGTTTATCTCGATGCATTAAATAAAAAAAGAGTCTATAAAGGTATGACGGATGAAAACGGTTACTGTAAATTTATGGTCGAAAAAGGATCGGACTATACCGTAAATGTAAAGCGTGAAAGAGGATTATACCTAATTGAAGGTTCAAATAAAATGGGATTTGCAAATGAATCAGTAACAAGACGATACAGAGGATCTGCTGAAATTGAAAGAATAATTGAACAACAAAAAGCTGAAATGCTTGCTCAAGAAATGGCGTTAAAAAGTGAAAAAGAAAAAATTGAAGCTATTAATTCAGGAAATTTTTTACCTACTTATAACGAAACACCCATTAGACCAGCAAGTGAACCGGCAAATTACCTAACAAAAACTGCTTTAGGCTATAATTTAAACTTTCAATCGTCTGGACCAATTGGTACACCAACTGTTTCAGGAGATAATTTATTTACAAAAGAAGGATTTTATTCCCCTAAATTTTATTGCTTAAAAGCCAGTACTGGACAATATGTTTGGGGAGTTGAGTTAGGTGAATCTGGAATTTCACCAGCAGTATTACATAACGGAGTTTTATTAATTAATACGGCCTCATGCACTTTGTACGCAATAGAAGCCACAACAGGTAAATTATTATGGAGTAAATGGCTTTCAGGGTATGTTTATTCAACACCAACAGCTATTGGAGATAATGTATACGCCGTTTACAATCATGGAGGAAGACCTGTCGTGGTTAGCTTTAATTTGAAAACAGGTAAATTAAATTGGCTAAGAGCGGTTGATAATGAATGCATCGCTTGTCCAGTTGTTGAGGGGAATGAAGTTCACATCGCATCTCAATCTGGTACTTATTATATTTACAATAAAGACACTGGTAAATTAATTTCCATGTCAAATTCTTACAAAGCAGTATCTTCTCCAACAATTACAGAGGATAAAGTATATTTTACAGCTTCGATTAAAGGGTTTGATCAAGTTGTTGTTTTAGATCGAAAAACACTGAAATTGATTAAAAAATATCCAAATCCAATAGACGCTTTAAAAATTTCTGGAGGAAGAGATATGGATACTCCTGAACAAATGTCTTTTAATGGTTCCCATCCAATTGTTTATCAAAATAAAATAGTAATCGTAACTGATGCTGAACACATTATAGCTTTTGATGCTTTATCAGAAAAAGTGATTTGGCAACAACCCGTTAAAATGCACTCCAACCAAGTTCCAATTATTTCTAATAATAAAGTTTATGTTGTGTCTAGAACTGGAGATATAACAGCTTATGATATATTAACAGGAACTCCATCAAAACTTCCAACAACAAAAGGCGGTACAGAAGAAACGGATGGACAAATAGTTGCTGCAAACGGCCTTCTTTTTATCGCTTCAGCTGGAGTTTTATCAGTTATAAAATCTGTTCAATCTATTAATTGGGGACAATGGAACAAAGATGCAAGTCATAATTTGTATTGGCGTTAACGATCTTGAGAGTAAATATTTATTAAAAAAAAACAAAGATGAAAACCTTCAAAATCATTCACTTTTTATAACTTATATTAGGTCAGTAAATTAATTATAAGTCTTTTCAAATTATTTACAAAACTCATCCAACTTTGCACGAATTTCAACATCATACTTGATTTCATTTGCTATTTTTAAATCAGAACAAGCCCCTATTTGATCCTTCATTTTAATTTTTAACATAGCCCTTTCAACATAACAAGATGCCGATTTTGGGTCAAGTTCTATTGATTTAGCAAAACTAGTTAAGGCTTTATCATTTTCTTTTAATCCAACATAACAGCGAGCCATTCCAAAATAAATTTGATTATCCAAGGTCTTAAATGTTATCAATTTTTCATAATCTTTAATAGACAACTCAAATTTATTTAATTCGTAATAGGTAGATGCACGATTGTAATAAGCAGTTTCATTTGTTGAATCAAGTTCGATTGCTTTATCAAAATATTTGATTGCACTTTTAGGTTTTAAATGTTCCAGTTCGTTTAATCCTAGATTATTGTAATCATCTGAAGTTGTTTGAGCATATAAAGTAGAAGACAACAGAAAAATAATTAATACAAAACAAGCATTCAGATATTTATCTATCGTTTTAATTTTAGTAATAGAAATGAATCCCATAATTAATTGATTTTACATCTAAAGTAGTTATTAAATTCATAAATTTATCCTACAATTTAAAACCATGACTAAAAAAATACATTATATCAATCTTACTATTCTATTATCAATTATATCTTTTTTATATTTTCTGTGGCACCTAAGAAATGATTTTCCAATATTTAATTTTGTTGAATTAAAATACATAAGCCTCTTAATAAAATTTACTTTATTTTACATAATTATTAGAGAGACGATTACATGTTCTCCAAAAATCAGATTATTAATCTTTAGTTTACTTCCTTTCACTATAATCGGCTACTTATTTATAATACAACATTGGCCTAATGGAAAACTAATATTTTTAATTTCAGGAATTTCGATTTTATCTATCTTATTATTCTCAAATCGTTCAACAAATAAAAATTTGAGACTTTTAATATTATCTATTCCAGGTTATTTCATAATAGGAAGATTCATAACCATATTTAATCCTTGCGGTATTATTTTAACTATCTTACATTATTACTTAATAATAACGATTGCAATTATTTTAATTTTTAAACTTGTAAAAAGGAAGATCGTTTTTGAAAGTTAAGAAAATACTATTAAGCTTCATTCTTTTTAGAAATAACCCATCCTACAAAAGAAAAATCGTCCATTTTTAAATTGGGTTTTTCTAATACATCAATTGAGGTAATTAACATAAAATGAACAAGGATATTTCCTGAATCATTAAGGGTTTTGTATTTCGATTTAGGTACAATTAAAATTAAATCAGACAAATGATTCTCGACAACAAGTGGTGTTTCCAAACGGATTATATACGAATGCAAATTATTATCAACGATCAATCTACTGTGAAGAACTCCGGATAATGGTATTTGATTTTTGAGTTCTTCAAATTTACCGACAAACCTTAATTTATTAGAATTGTATAAATTTATTGGCAAACCAGAATAATCTAGCGTTCTTTTAATTCGAGGAATCATAAAATGGAAAGGAATTGAAAATGGAGATAAATAGCCTCTAACAATTTCAAAACGACTAAATGAAAAAGTTAAATACAAAATCAAATAGCCATAGATTATAACTGAATAAAGTATGTGTTGAGAACCAAAAACTCCGCCTCTATCAATCCCGTTTACAACATACGAAAACATCAATAACCCAATTAATGAAAGGATCAAATAAAATTTTAAATGATCGTTTTTAATTTTTATTTTAGGATCATAAAACGAAGTAATATTCAACGAATTATTAGCGTAAACATGCCAAATATGAATACTTAAAATGAAAAACACGACCGTAATCCATCTGTATGATTGTGCCCACTTATTAATTAACCAAAAATCATAAAAACCATGCATTAAAGAAGCTAAAACAAAAAAGAAGATGAAAATCAAAACTCTGTCTCTAAATTTTTTATATTCATTGAATTTTATAAACATTAATCCGTAACCAATTGTTGAAGAAAAAACCATGTGAGCAACACAAGCCATGAATCCTCGAGCATTGATATTAGGTAAAGAACTTTCTTGTATGTATTGTAAATTCTCTATAAATGCAAAACTAATAGCTGAAATTGAACAATAGAAGATATAATCAAAGGGCTCATTAATAACTTTTTTAAACCTCAAAATAATTAATACCGGAATAATTTTAACCAATTCTTCAATCATCCCTATTGATATCACTATATGAATAAAGTCTTCCGTCGGATTTTTAGAAGAAAAATATCCAAAGACATCCCGTAATATATCACCTAATGGATAAACTAAAAAAACTGAAATCATACTCATGATGGAGACAATCGCAACATTAATAAATTTTTCTTTTTCAAAAAAGTCAATCTTTCGAAGATAAGTAAACCAAATTATAAAGATTAATGCAGATGAAACAAACCCCAATATTCCGTAATGACTAACTTCATTTACAAATATTACATTCCAATAATTGAGATAATTGTGATTCCTCATGAAAACCATTCTTTTCGGATAATCACTAATGTATTTGTATGCTTTTGGAGTATGAATTAATTTTGACAATTTACTTTTTTTAGAAAAGTGATAATTTAAAATTGCTAACTCATTATAGCTTTCAACCAAAGGGAAATCACCTGATAAAGAAAGATTCAACAAACTATCAGCAGCCTTATAATTAGCGTAATCTTCAGTTCTTGCTAAACATTTACCTAACGCATAATTGTAATATTTTGAATGAACTTTAACTTTCTCTAACAAACTAATTGCTCTTGAATAATCTTCAATATCCGTATAAAATATCCCTAAAATAATTTTACCAATGTCTTGAATGGTTGAATCAGAATCTTTTAAATAGGAATCGTAAGTAGTCTTTAATTCGTTTGTTTTATAGGAATATTTATACATGAAAAAGCTTCCATCGTTCTCATTTTTTAATCTATCTATGTGTTTTGATAAAGTATTTGCATACTTAAAATGGAGTGTAATGTTTTTTGTTTTATAAGGTATGTTTTTATAATAAACCCAGCTTAAATGATTGTAATTTTTATGTTTTTTATAAAAAGCTATCTTTTGTTCTTTCGTATTTAAAACAGGCTCTGAAACCACGTAATTAACAAAAACAATTGGAAGTCCTATTATTAAAATTAATACTAATATAGACCTGTAAAGAGTTTTTTTCAATTCAGGTTCTGTTTCACTTATTTTTCTAATTTGAATTAATCGCTTCACGAAAAGTACAATTAAAATAAAAGCAAAAATATTTAATATAAGATATAAGATATAAGATAGTCATTCTTTGAAATGTATAAAACTTAGTAATGTTTAAATCAAAAATAACAATTAAAATAGCATAAATGTGAAAAATAAAAAGCATTTAAAAATTAACATTTATTTGTATATTTGATACTAAATAGCATATTATATCAATGACTTACATACTTCGACTTACATTAATTTCAATCTATTTTTTGTTTATTAACTTCAAGTTAAAAGCACAGGACAAAACAATTGATTCATTAAAGCGAGCAATTAAAACTTCAAAACACGATACTATTACTGTTAAAACGTCTATTTCATTAGGAGAAGTAATCTACCAGAGCGAACCAGATAAAGCAACTGAATTATGGAAATTTTCTGTTCGTTTATGTGAAAAAAACTTAGCAAAAAACCTTTCAGACAAAGATCCATGTAAAGCATTTTACTTAAAATATCAAGCTGGAGCTTTAAATAACATTGGGTTTATCATAGATTATCATGGAGACACTCCAACGGCTTTAATATATTACCACAAAAGTTTAAATATATTAAAAAAAATAAACGATAAAGATGGTATCGCTACAGCCTCTAATAATATTGGATACATTTATAAAAATCAAGGCGATATCTCTAAAGCTCTTGACTTTTATCATTACAGTTTAAAAATAAGAGAAGAAATAAAAGATGATAAAGGTGTCGCTAATTCTTTAAATAATATTGGTTTCATCTATGATAATCAAGGTGATATTGACAAAGCTTTCGAATACTTTGAAAGAAGTTTGAAAATCCAAGAAACAATAAATGATAAAAAAGGAATAGCAAGTTCTTTAAATAATATTGGAAGCATCTATAAAAAGAAGAGTCAAATAAATGAAAGTTTAGCCTACTTCACAAGAAGTTTAAAGGTTATGACTGAAATAAATGACAAAAAAGGAATTGCAAAATCAATGAATAATATCGGAGATATTTATTTAATCAAAAGTGAAATCGACAAAGCATTAGATTATTTTCAAAAAAGTTTAAAAATAAGAGAAGAAATAATTGATAAACAAGGAATTGCCAACTCATTGAACAGTATCGCCTCTACCCTATTAAAAAAAGGAGCTTTTAAAGAAGCTCAATCTTTTGCCGAAAGAAGTTTAAAAGTTGCAAAAGAATTAGGATTCCCTGAACATATTAAATCATCAGCTATGACGCTAAAAAGCATTTATAAAAATCAAAATAAATTTGACTTAGCTTTTAAAATGTTTGAGCTTGAAATGCAAATGCAAGATAGTTTGAAAAATACAGAAACAAAAAAAGCATCAATCAGTAAACAGTTTCAATACGAATATGATAAGAAAAATGCTGCCGACAGTGTTATGAATGCTCAAAAACAAAAAATTGAAAAAGCACACCTTTTCGCAAAAGATGAACAGTTAAAACATGGTAGAACACAACGTTTTGCTTTAGGTGGAGGATTAATTTTGGTGCTCATTTTTTCATTTATCATGTATAAGCGTTTTAAAATCTCTCAAAATCAAAAAATTATTATTGAAAAACAAAAAGATGAAGTCGAATATCAAAAAAAGGAAATTATCGACAGTATTACGTATGCAAAACGATTACAAAAAGCAATATTACCTCATAGAATTGAAATTTTAGAAACCATCCCGCAAAGTTTTGTTATATACCTGCCGAAAGATATCGTTGCAGGAGATTTTTATTGGGCCGAAACGATTAATGAATATTATTACATCGCTGTAGCGGATTGCACTGGACATGGTGTTCCTGGTGCGATGGTAAGTATGGTTTGTAGTAATGCTATGAATCGAACGATTAATGAATTTAAATTAACTGAAACGGGGGAAATCCTTGATAAAGTCAGAGATCTAGTTCTAAACACATTCATTCGTAGTGGTGATGACATTCAAGATGGAATGGATATTTCATTGTGTCGAATAAATAAATTGACAAAAGAAATTCAATGGAGTGGAGCAAATAATCCATTGTGGTATTTCAATAACAATCAACTTCAAGAAATTAAAGCCGATAAACAGCCAATTGGAAAATATGATTATGCTAAACCTTTTACAACGCATAGAGTCATAGCAGATCTAAATACCAACTTTTACTTGTTTACAGATGGTTTTTCAGATCAATTTGGTATTACAGATAAAAAGATGACAAAAAAACGCTTTAAAGACCTTATTATCTCTATTCAAGGAAATGACATGGCGAATCAAAAACAATTAATTGAAAACTATTTTGAAAAATGGAAAGGTGAAACAGAACAAGTAGATGATGTTTGTATAATTGGGTTAACCATTTAATAAAAAAAAAGAACTTAAACTTTTAAAATTTGAAAATCAAATTTAAAAGTTTAAGCGTCAATTTGGTGGCGGTTATTATATCTTGAAATAATTTTTTCTTTCTTAATTAACCTTTACAAATTTAATTTTTTTATTCCAATTAAATTTAAACTAAATAATTGATTAAACTCCTAAATTGTGTATAACACAAATCAAAAAAAGCCCCAAACATTTAATTAACACATATATACTTATTATGCTTAAAAAAAAGAAAACACGTATAAACACCTACTATTTCAGGTATAATTACGTGCTAAAAAAAGAGGGGGTTTAGATCAAATTTAAGTCAATGTTCTTCTTTAAAGCATATTTAACAAGTCCAATTGTACTTTTTAAATTCAATTTTTCCATAATATGAATACGATGTCCTTCAACAGTACGGTAGCTCAAGTTCAACTTTTCAGCGATTTCTTTGTTGGTCAGTTCTCGTACAATCAAAACAAGAACTTCTAATTCTCTATCAGAAAGCACTTCATTTTTTGTTGTTTTTACTTTCTTATTTATTCCTTTGATCAATATTTGAGACACTTCATTTGAAAAATAACGCTCTCTATTAATAACAGATTGTATCGCTTTTACTAATTCGTCTATACCTGAATTTTTCAAAATATATCCACATGCACCAAGTTCAACTGCTTTGTTTATGACATTTTCTTCGTTGTGCATAGTCATCATAATCACTGGTACTTTGATGGATTTAGACTTTATTTTTTTCAAGGTAACAATTCCATCCATTTCAGGCATTGAGATGTCAAGAAGTACAACATCAAACTGTTCTTTTTCTAAAAAATGAAGAACTTCAAATCCATTCGAAGCTTCAGTGATAATTGTTTTAAATACTTTCTGACTCTCCAACATTAACCGAACACCATTTCGAACCATTTTATGATCATCTGCAATTAATAATTTTATTGGTTTATCCATGAATTTTAAAATTTAATTTCGTCCCATTTCCAAAAGAACTTTCGTAAACATATTGTGCATTTAAAGATAATAATCTTTGAGTAATATTACTAATTCCACTTTTACGTTTTACATTTTCAAAATCGAAACCAATTCCATTATCTGATATATACACGTCCAAATCTTTTCCTTTATCATGTTGAATAAAAAACAAAGAAATTTTATCGGCTTTTGAATATTTCAATGAATTATTTAAAAATTCTTGAACAATTCTATAAATAAATAATTCATCTTTTTTATCATTCAATCTAATTGAATCTGTCGAAAAATGAACGTTAAACTCTATTTCACAAATTTGGTCCAATCTATTAACTAATTGAGAAATCGATAAATTTAATTCAGTACTATCCAAAATCACAGGCATCAAATCAAATGAAATATCTCGAATAGATTTTATGGATTGATTAAGCATATCGTGCACATCCCTCATTGTTTTCTTGTAAATTACTGAATTCACATCCATCAAATCAACTGAATTTAAATACATTTTAATGGCATTTAATTCTTGACCTAAAGAATCATGTAAATCATGAGCTAAACGTTTACGTTCAATATCCTGCCCTACTAAAGTAGCTTTTAATATTTTATTTTCTTCCTCCTTTTTAATCGAAACATCATCTATAACCAATAAAAAATGATCTTTTCGAACTTGATCAATTTTAGCAATAGAACAAGACAATTGAGTTGTATGATAGCTTTCATTATTAATAACTAATTCAAACTTTTCACTTTCTTTATCTGATAAAATAAAAAAATTAATTTTATCAAGAAGCTCAACAGGCAAAAACTCATGAATCCTTAATTCTACTTTTGATTTTTTATGTTCAAAAATTTCTTTACCCAAAAAATTAATAAAATCTAAGTGCCCGTCATTATCAAAAACAAATATTTTTTGTGTTAAAAGTCCAATAACTTGAAAGAAAAAATCTCTGTTAAATGTTTTGTCTTTAATCTCCTCTGCAAATGAATTAAATCCCATTATTACAACGTCAATCTCATCATTATAATCAGAAACAGGAATAGTTTTATATTCATCCCCTGAACATTGGTCTAAAATATGACTAATAAGAAGATTTACCCTCTCTTTTTTTGATTCGATTTTAGATGATATTTTTAAAATATTTTCTTTTAAATTTAAATAATTTTCTCCTAAAATAATCTCTTCATCAAATTCTTCTTTATTAATTGAATAAATAATTGAATTCAATTCTTTGATTTGTGAAATATTCATAATGAGGATAATTAGTTTTAAAATGTCTTAAACACTTTTTTATTAACAAAAGTAAAAAATTTAATTAAACAGAACAATTAGTTAAAATCAAAACTAAAAAAATATTTTTTTCTATCGTCAAAGTCAACAATAGCCTACTTTTATAGTTTTCTCTAAATATTATTGAAAAAAAATAAGTATAAACACGTATTTAATTAAGTATTTATACTTAATTTTACTTTTAATTGATAAACATAAACGACTGACTTAAAAGTCATTAAACTACTTCTACACATTGAGATATTTTTATTTTATACTTACTAAAAATAAAAAAATCATAATTTTAAAGAATAGTTTACTTAGAATGATATTTAAATGGGGACTATTAGGTAATACAACAATATTATAATCTTCAAGAAATCTTAATATGTAGTAGTAATAGGACCATAATTGACGATTTTTCCGAAAGTTCCCATTTATTTTCATAAAAATAATCCCCTGTTTTTTTTTGTAATTATGGTCTCGCATGAATCGTTTTACCAACCATTCTTCCATAAACTGCAGTAAACTTTGCTCCAAAGAAAATAATTTGTGAAGAATAATACATCCATGTTAACATGACCAACATTGTACCGGCAATTCCACCATCTTTAGCAAAGAAAAAATTCCCTAAGTAATATTTAATCAATAATTGTCCAAAATAAAGCATAAATGCTGTTACCAACGCTCCAGCAATCGCTAATCTCCATTGAACAATACCGTCGTGTAAAAATTTAAATATAAATGTAAAAATAATTACACTTGAAAGGATGGATAAACCATGTTCAAATAAATTAATTACAAACCAATGGATTGCTTCTTTTCCTTCAAAAATACGGCTTCCAAAAGAAAGTAAAACTGTTTGTGCAAAATAAATCACTACCGTTACAATACCTATTGCAGTCAACATTACAACAGAAACCAATCTCGAAATCAAATGACTTAAAATTAGTTTTTTCTGACTATGGAAAACCCTTTCAATATCAAAAAACTCATTTATACTACCTCTTAAAGAAGCCAATAAAGCGGTACTTGATAAAACTAAAGCAAAAATTCCAATCACATTCAGAAAGAGACTACCTTTCTCCATATCAACACCATGAAGAAAAGAAAGAATTCCGCTTACATCTTCAATTCCTACTTGTTCTTTTAGCAATTTCCCTATAATTTCAACCATTTTAGCATTCCCTACTATTCTACCAAATGTTGCAAAAGCTAGATATAATAAAGGAACTAAAGCGAAAATAGTATAATAAGACAAAGCTGCTCCATGCATAAAACTCTTTTCTTTAAAAAACTCTTTGAAAGTCATTTTAATGAGAGTTCCTATTTCGCTCCACGAAAGGTGTTTAATTCCTTTTTTTAATGATAATTTTTCTTTCATTTTTCAATTCTTCAATATGAAATAGGATAATTTTTTCTTTGTTTTCCGTTTGAAAATAATTCAAATAATGGCTTCCAGCAAATTGTGAACCAAGATAAGTAACATTTATTTCATTTTCACTTTTCTTACCAATAGGTAATTCAAATTCAATTGGTCTGAATAGTATTTCAGTGCTATTTAAATGAATTCTATTAATTAGCCCAAATAATTCACCTTCCTCAAAATTATCAGGAGAAAAATAAAACTCTTTCGGTAAACCTACTCTTTTTATTTCCCCATCAGAAAAATGAATTATTCGATCTGCTAAACTTAACATTTCAGTTCCGTCATGTGAAACAAGAATAAAACTTGTCCCCCTTACTGATTTCATTTTTAATAGATAATTTGAAATCTTCATTCGAAGTCGTCCATCCAAATGAACAAAAGGTTCATCTAATAAAATCAATTTAGGTTCCCCTACTAAAGCGCGAGCTAATGCCAAACGCTGCTGTTCGCCTCCAGATAATAAATTTGCTTTTTGATTTGATAAATGTGTTAATTCGATTAATTCTAATAATTCAGACACCAACTCATCTCTTTCTTCTCGACCTAAATACAAAGCTCTTCCATTGATATTTTCTCTAACAGTCTGAAAAATATCTAATCCGAAATCTTGGTTGACTAATTTAATTTCAGAATGTCCAGGAACTAAATTTCTCGAAGGACCAGTGACAATTTCATCTTCAAAATAAACATCACCTGTCGTTGCGTCTAATAATCCAGCAATTACTTTTAACAATGTTGTTTTTCCAGCACCACTATTCCCAACAATACCTATAATTTCACCTACTCCCACTTCAAAGTTGATGTCTTTAAAAAGTGGTTCTTTGTAAGAAAATGAAACTGATTTTAAGTGAAGCATTAATTCGAAAGTTCTTTAGGGAAATCATTTAAAGCCACGTAAATACCTGGAATAGGATTCGTGTGTGGCTCTTCTTCTTTTAAATATACATTCAATCTTTTATTGTCGTCAACATCAATTAATTCAAAATTTTCGACAATACTTTCAGAACATGCTAACTGTGTAACATCACCATCAACTGAAACGATATCAAAAACCAACATATCTTCTATGTCATATTTAAAAAAATCAGCATCACCTCTTTCTCCTTCAATAGAATAAATTGATTTTCGTAAAGTGATAATTTCTTTAATTTCCGTTTTTACATCAAACTCGTCTTCCCACTCATACTTTAAATTATTTTCTGATTCTTCTCCATTGTGTTGTGCATCCGCATGATCTTGAGAAAAATGTTCATTCAATAAATAAAAGTGTACGTTCAAATGCATAATAAATTATTTTTCGGTAAAAGTAGGTAAAAGTATTGTTTTTTTTAACCACAAAGTACACTGAGTTTTAACATTAAGTATCACAAAGTTTTTTATGGGTTATATCTAAAATAGAAGTTTGTGCTACATTGTGCAGAACTCATTGTACTCTGTGGTTAAATATTCATTAACTTTGCACTCGAAAATTGCATTTAATTTTCATTTATATCTGTTTATCATGAATATTGTTAAAATCAACAAGAATAAAATCAATTCAATTGAAAGAAAACATCCTTGGGTATTTTCTGGTGCTATCACTAGTGACACGAAAGATTTTAAAGATGGTGATGTGGTAACAGTTTGTGATCATAAAGATCATTTTTTAGCTCGAGGTCATTACCAACATGCAACAATTTCTGTTCGTATCTTGACTTTTGAAGACGAAGAATTAAACCAAGACTTTTTTAACAAACGTATTCTAAATGCGGTTGAATTAAGAAAAAATCTAAATTTAATTACTAAAAAAACAAATATTTGCCGATTAATTCATGGTGAAGGAGATTCATTACCAGGTTTAATAGTTGATTTTTATAACGGTGTTGCTGTTATCCAATGTCACAGTATCGGAATGTATAATTCAGTTGAATTAATTTCGGAAGGATTAAAAAATGCCTTAGGAAAAATGGTTACTGCTATTTATTCTAAATCGTCTGATACTCTACCTCAAAGAGCTGAAGGAAAAGATGCCTATTTATTTGGATCTTGTGTAACTCCACATTTAGCTTTAGAACATGGCGTTAAACTTCAAATTGATTGGATTACTGGACAAAAAACAGGATTCTTCATCGATCAAAGAGAAAATAGATTTTTGTTAGGGAAATATTCAAAAGGGAAAAAAGTGTTGAATACATTCTGTTATTCAGGTGGATTTAGTTTATTGGCATTGCAAGAAGGAGCTGAATTAGTTCATTCGTTAGACAGTTCTAAAAAAGCAATCGTATTAACCGAAGCAAATATTGAAATCAATAATTTCGGAGATAAGCACAAATCTATTGTTGCAGATGCGATGGAATACATGAAAGATCTGGAAGAAGAATACGATATTATTGTACTCGATCCTCCTGCTTTTGCTAAACACAGAGAAAAACGCCACAAAGCAATACAAGGATATAAACGTTTGAATGCTCATGCTATTCGTCAAATTAAACCAGGTGGAATTATTTTTACTTTCTCTTGTTCTCAAGTTGTCGATAAATTTTTATTTACCAATACTATTATAGCTGCAGCGATTGAAGCAGGAAGAAATGTTCGAATTTTAGAGCAATTGCATCAACCTGCAGATCATCCTGTTAACGCTTTTCATCCCGAAGGAGAATACCTTAAAGGATTGGTCCTACAAGTTGACTAATGCTTGATCTTAAATATAAAACAATTTTAAGTGTTGCTCTTCCATTAATGGTTTCGAGTTTCATTCAATCGATTGTTTTATTGACAGATACCGCTTTTTTAAGCCGATATAGTACTGTAGCTTTTGATGCTGCCGGAAATGGAGGTTTAATATATGTCACTATGTTCATGGCTTTAGCAGGAATGGGAGACGGTGCTCAAATATTAATCGCGAGAAGAATTGGTCAAAAAAATCTTGGAGCTGTCGGAAGAATATTCGGGACATCAATTTTAACCCATTTCGCATTGGCAATGATACTTTTCCTTCTTTTACAGATGGTCGTTCCCAATATTTTACTCGGATATTCAAAACATCAGGATTTAGCGATCGCTCAAAATCAATTCATTTCTATTCGAAGTTACGCACTGTTTTTCGCGATGATTTCCCTTTCGATTCAAGCTTTTTTCTTTGCTACAGGTAAAACATGGGTCGTATTAGTCAGTGCAATTATAACGGCTTTTTCAAATGTAATCATGGATTATGTATTAATCTTTGGAAAATATTCTTTCCCTGAAATGGGATTAGAAGGTGCTGCTTTAGCTTCAACATTGGCGGATGGAATGGGAATGTTATTCCTACTATTCTTTTTGATTTTCTCTAAATTAAGGAAAGAATATGCTCTATTTGCTTACTTTTCGTTCAACCTTGATTCTTTCAAAGAATTAATTAAAGTAGGAAGTCCAATGATGTTTCAAGGATTAATAGCCTTATCCACCTGGACAATTTTCTTCACTTGGATTGAACAAATGGGGAAATTTGAATTAACCGTATCTCAAAACATTCGGGCCATTTACTTTCTAGCTTTCATCCCAATTTGGGGATTTTCAGCCACAACTAAAACCTATATTTCTCAATACATTGGCAGAGGAGATTTTGATTCTTTGAAAATAATTCAACGAAAAATTCAATTTCTGACCATGCTTTTTTTATCGGTAATCATTCTTGGAGCCACTTTTTTTCCTGAAAATTTAATTTCGATGATCAACCCTTCCAAAGAATATATAGGAAAAAGTGCAGATATATTGAGGCTAATTTCAGTATCTACCCTCCTATTCGGTTTTATCAGTGTATATTTTCAAACCATTAACGGAATTGGAAATACAATGGTTACTTTTAAAATTGAAATCATTTGTGTAGTTGTTTACCTATCTTTCTCGTATTTATTTATAAAAATATTAAAGCTTGATATTTATTGGGTTTGGGCTGTTGAATACATCTATTTTGGATTAACGGGAATACTCTCGATCGGATATCTTCGCTTTTTTGACTGGAAAAAGAAAATTGTTTGATTTCTTGAAAGACATTAGATTTTTAGACTGTAGACATTAGACTTTTTTCTACAAAATTCATCAATCTAAAAGCAAAGCGATCTAACATCTAAAGCGAAGCGTATCTATTATCTTGAAAGACACTAGATTTTTAGACTGTAGACATTAGACTTTTTTCTACAAAATTCATCAATCTAAAAGCAAAGCGATCTAACATCTAAAGCGAAGCGTATCTATTATCTTGAAAGACACTAGATTTTTAGACAGTAGATATTAGACTTTTTTCTTCCCAGTTCATCAGTCTAAGAGCAAAGCGATCTAACATCTAAAGCGAAGCGTATCTATTATCTTGAAAGACACTAGATTTTTAGACAGTAGATATTAGACTTTTTTCTACCCAGTTCATCAGTCTAAGAGCAAAGCGATCGTTCGACTGAGCTCACGTC
>CANJKA010000085.1 GCA_947474675.1 Flavobacteriales bacterium | reverse complement strand
CGAAATTAATTCCATTACTAAACCATTTTTCGATTCAGAGTGATTTGAAATTTCACCAATAATAGGAATTAAATTAGCGTGACTTCCAGATAAAATTGAATTATTTAATTCGTCTTCAGGATAACCATCACTTGTGACTTCACCTTTGAAAATTTTAATCGCTACTTCTTTTGGAGTCGAAATGTTCCAAATTGCTTTAGAAATAACACCTGATGCCCCTTCACCAAGCTGTTCAAGTGTTTCTATGGTATTCCAATGAATTTTTTGAAGTGGGTTTGAGACTTCTTTTTGATGCGAACAAGGATTTCCTGAAAATGCTAACCACGATAATTTGGGCAATGAAACCAACCAAACTGGAAGAAACTCTAATTTATTAGCTGAAATACGTAATAATTCTAAATTGACACATTTAGACATTTCTTCAGGTAGTGTCTTTATTTTATTTCCAGCAATTGCCATTTTTTGAAGAAAAGTACAGTCCCCGATTGATTTTGGAATTTCTTCAATTAAATTATCAGTCAAAATAAGCCATTGTGTTTTTAAAGGCAAAGCGTTTTCTGTGAAAATAGTGATTTTATTTGCTCTAAATCCAATCATTGTCAATTTTGGACAATTCGATAAAACAGAGGGTAATGAAGTAAAGTTATTATTTGAAAAGAAAGCTATTTTCAATTTCTTGAAATCTCCAAAGTCAGACGGTAATTCAAACAACTTATTTCCTGATAAATCTAAAAACTCTAAGGTGTCTTTTAAGTCAAATAATTCACGTGGAAACTCAGTTAACCCTTCAGATATATTAATTTTCAATGAACCTTTTAATTCACCATTTTTTAATTCTTGTAGCGTATGCATTATTTTAATTTGTAAAAACTGATGTACTTTTTTTGTTTTTCTAAAACGAAAATAAGTAACTCGTTTTCAGTAGATTTTTTTAAAAATGATTCTGAAATATTGGCAAATACAGTAAATCGCTCCATTTCGTCAATTGGAAGAGTAATGATATCATAAAATCTATACATTTTAAACAATTCATTGACAGCAGATTTTAAATTATTTTTGCACGCTAATTCAGCCTTCCAGATATAATTATCTTGATCTGTTAATGAAATTTTCTTTTGCAAATAATCAATATCTATATTATGAAACACAATGTATTTATTATATTTTTCTCTTATATAGGCTACCAATTCAGGTTCACTAGCATTTAGCAAATACAAATCATCAAAATTTGAAAAAACGATAAATCGATCAAATTCAAATTCAGGCAATTGTATTATTAGATGTTCATCATAAATTCTTAAAAGCTCCTTAATTGATTCATTTCGATGATCCTTGAAATTAATTTTCCAATTGTTATTTTCTTCAAATGTCAAATTATTTATTTGGCTAAAATGTTCAAATTTATCTTGAATAAATGTAATTAATTCAAACTCTTTTGCCGTTTTAATAAATTCATCATTGATATTCAAAAAGTCAATAAAATTTTCAAAATCTTTATCCGATAAATTAATAATATCATAAGCAACATACAAATGAAGTAATTCTTGAACAACTCGTCTTTGATCGTCTTTGTAAACTTGTTGAGCAATCCATCTTTCATTTTTGGCACTTTTTGAAAACGCTTGATACAAAGCTGTAATCGGACTTTGCAAAGCATCAATCCCTTTAACGGTTCTTGTCTCTCTCAATGACAAAGATTCACGTTCTTCACGAATTTGAGCCAATGTTTTTAATGGTTTTAATACATATTCTTCTATTTCAGTAGCTTTTCTAACAATAAAAGTATCTAATAAAAACTGGCAATTTTCATCAGCGTGAACTCTAAAACTAACAATTGGATAATTTTTTACAGAAAGAGAAACTGAATCATTGTCGGACACATAAACAGAAAAACATCCATTAGGTTGACCAAAAACAGCTCTTCCCTTTGTTCTATTCACTACCATTAAATTGTAAAAACTTTGAGGATTAAGCGTATCTAAAACTTTGCCTTTCAATAAAACTTGATCACATCTGCTTTGAGCAAATGAAAAAAAGGATAAAAAAACCAAAAAAATAAATAATAGATTTCGAATCATAGATTTCAAAGTTAAACAAAATATTAATTTTAAATTGAAAGAAGCTTGTTATAAACTGTTAAAAGTGAGAATAAAATTTAAGATGAAATTATCCGTCAAAACCATAAAAAATTGATTCACTCTTATTAAATCTTCAAAGTCCTCAAATAATTTTAATTACTTTTACTTTTTAGAAAATATCAAAGATTCTTATTATCTCAATTAATCAACATGTAAAACTGTATAATTTTAGAAAAAAACATGAAAAGAATAATTCCTTACTTAATAAGTTTTCTATTCACAATAGGTTGTTTTCTTATTCACATGTCTGAAAATTCAGATAGCATGTTAAATAACAAAAGCCATGTAATTTCAAATCAGGATCTTCAAAGTGTAATTGATTTTCATAAATCATCATCAACATTTTCTAAAAGACCTTTTACAACATTTTTAATTGAAAAAACTTCTGATTTATTTCAATTAAAAATAGGCGAATCATTCATAATCATCAATTTTTTCTTTTTATTTCTGAGTGGATGTTTGCTCTATTTCTTATCCTTTAAATTAACCAATAAAAGAAACACTTCACTTTTCAATTTGATCATTTACTTTCTATGTTTCTCTACTGTTTTCGCTTTTTTCCCTCCTATTTACACCTATGATGATCCCCTTCAATTTTGCCTAATTCTTTCGAGTATCATCCTCTTAATTGAAAAAAAATGGTTTCTATATATTATCACTTTTAGTTTGAGTCTTATCACCCGAGAAAGTGGTTTAATTTTAATTCCTGGACTTATCATCCTATTTTTTAATACGGAAATAAAGAAAAAAGGATTTTTAAAAAAAGATGCTCTTATTAAACTAATCTTCTTGATTTTACCCGTTATTATTTATTTAATCTATCTGACCATATTCCTCTATTACCATCACACTATCATTGAATCTTCGAAGTCAATCTTTTTAAATAGATTCCATCATGTAAAACAAAATTTTCAAAACTTAACTTTTACAATTGAAACACTTATTTCTCTTTTTATAATTTTAGGAATCCCAATCTATTTATTAATCAATCGCATTAACCGTGACAAAAAAGTTGAAGAATCAAATAAAAAATACATTCAAGCATTTTTATTGACAGCTCTTATTAATTCAATAATAGTAATCACTTCCGCTAAGGCCAGAGAAGTTAGATTATTTGCAATTCCTCTTCTATATATATGGCCAATTTTTAGTAATATTTTTTATGAGGATATAAAAGCTTTTTTTACAATCAAAAATTATATCCATTTATTTTCAAACATTTCAAATTGTATCCTTTTTATACTTCTTAATAGTATCAATTATTTTATCTCTTTTGAATATTACATTACAACTATAGGAGATAGAAAATATAATCTATTCTCTGAATATTTATTTTTATATATTCTCATTATAATAATCCATTTTTTGTTTAAAATGTCTATTCGAAGAGAGTTATCTAGCGAAATTGATCCGCTAAAAATTAAAACACTTTAAAGTTGTAAGTTTAATTAAAACTACAGTAGGATTAGAATTGATATTTATTGTAATTTTGTAAGATGAAAAGGGTTGTAGTAGGTTTATCTGGAGGTGTTGATTCAAGTGTTGCTGCTTATTTATTAAAGGAGCAAGGCTATGAAGTCATAGGAATGTTTATGCGTAATTGGCATGATGAGAGTGTCACTATTTCTGATGATTGCCCTTGGATTGATGACTCAAATGATGCATTATTAATTGCTGAACAATTGGATATACCTTTTCAGGTAATTGATTTAAGTAAAGAATATCAAGAAAGAATCGTTGATTATATGTTTACTGAATATGAATCAGGAAGAACACCAAATCCTGATGTTCTTTGCAACCGAGAAATTAAATTTGATGTTTTTCTGAAAGCTGCTTTTGATCTTGGTGCTGATTATGTCGCTACAGGTCATTATTGCAGAAGAATTAATCACGAAGATGGATCCGTAGGATTACTTGCGGGGAAAGACCCTAATAAAGATCAATCCTATTTTTTATGTCAATTGAGTCAAGATCAAATTAGTAAATCACTTTTTCCAATTGGAGAATTATTAAAACCTGAAGTCAGAGAAATTGCAAAAAAAATAGGACTTCATACTGCTGATAAAAAAGATTCTCAAGGCTTATGTTTTGTCGGAAAAATAAGCTTACCTCAATTTTTACAACAGAAATTAAAACCAAAACAAGGAAATATTATAGAAATTCCTGAATCAAATGAGCAATTTATTGCCTATAATAAGATTGAAGCAACTATTGAAAATGTAGAAATTCTATCTACCCCATTTGTATATGATGAAACGATGGGTAAAAAAGTAGAAAACCATCAAGGAGCGCATTATTATACAATTGGTCAAAGAAAGGGTTTGCATATTGGAGGACGTCCTTTGCCTTCATTTGTAATAGGAATAAATACATTTACTAATTCAGTTTATTCAGGTCAAACAGAACATCACTCAGGTTTAAATAGATACGCCTTACGAATTGAAAATGAATCGATTCATACAATTAATCAAAGGTATTTATTCAAAGACGGAGACGTTATTGAAATGATGGTAAGAATTCGATATAGACAAGCCTTGCAACAAGCAACGTTAATCAAAAAATCAACTGGACTTTATATCTTATTTAAAGAAAAACAAAAAGGAATCACCCCTGGTCAATTTGCTGCTTGGTACATTGGAGATGAGTTGATTGGTTCAGGTGTAATTTCTCATTAAATAAAGCGTATTTTAGCAAAAAACACATTCTAAATATTCATAAAAGCACACATATTTGAATTGATTAAAAATATGTGTGCTTTTATGTACTATTTAAACTCCTTCAATATACGTCGCAAAAGCGCGGTTAATTAAAAAGAATTAAGATCTTTATTTAGTTTGCACTTATATTATAAAATATTGAACTGTTTTGTGGTCTTTTAACTGCGTCACCGTATTTAATTGTGTCCATCAATTGAGCAACTTGAAATACATCTAATGTACTTTTAACACCTTGCACTTTATGTTGAGTTAATTTATACTCTGCAATTTTAATATTATTATTTATCATTTCTTTTTGAGTAACATTCATAATCATTTTGTTTTGAATACAATGGCGTCTACGCGAGTGTTTTATGAATGTTACATTTTTATTTAAAAAATAATCAGGATATTAAAATCACTCTTAACTTAATCGTTATTAACAGTCTGAAAAACAAGTATGTTAATAACTTTAAATTGTAAGTAAAAAAATGTTTTTTTTTGGAAAAAAAATTACAACTAACTCAAAAATAGAAATCTGAATAGACTTTATTAATTATAAAATTTAAGTAAAAAGGGTACTATAATGTTGAATTGTTAATGTTTAATTTTTAATTAACTATCCACAATTAAACATTAACATTCAAAACAAGCGTTAAAAACGCTATTTAATTCTTAATTTATAAATCAAGGGTTCTAGTCCATTTGTTTTAATTTCAAGAATTTGTTCTAATTGAATTCCCAATTTTCCTGCAGGAAAACCTTTCGTCCTGTACCAAACCAAATAATACTCTGGAAGCTCTATTAAATACTTCCCTTGGTGCTTTCCAAAAGGCATTCTAGCATTTGCGAGTGCAATTAATTCATCACGTGTTTCTTGATTCAAAATTTAAAATTTAATTTGAGATACTCCGAATATTCAAATTTACATATAATATACTATTTATAAACATGGAACTTCTAACAATCATAAGTTAGTAACAATCAGGAAGAACAAATAAAAACTATTATTAAATAATTAATTTTACTATAAAAGTTAAACGAATGAAAGCATATTTACTATTATTTCTTATTGGATTAGCTATTAATACGGCCTATTCTCAAATAGAGGACATTTCAGAGAACACTTTCTATACTGATTCAACTTTTACAACTTTATGTAACGGGAACTTTTCTTGGAAATATGAAAATGGTCAAATTGGAGAATCAGCCACCTATTTAAATGGAAAAATACATGGTGAATATATTTCTTATAACGAAGAAGGCAAACTTAATTATACTGCTTTTTATTTATATGGCGAACTTGAAGGTGAAACAATTTGGTATTATGAAAATGGAAAAATTCATTTTAAAAGTCTTTATAAAAAGGGCCTATTAATAGGAGAATCGATTTATTACAATACAAACTATGAATTAGAATTAAAAGAAACATATTCAAATAATCAATTAAATGGACCATCAATTTCTTTTTATCCCAACGGTAGCATAAAAGAAAAAAAGAATTACAAAGATGATTTACTTCAAGGAGAAGGATTGTCCTATTATTTAAATGGGAAAATAAAACAATCAATATTTTATGTAAACGATGAACCAAATGGTGTATGCACTTCTTATTTTGAAAATGGGGGGATTCAAAACACATCTACCTATAAAAATGATGAAATTGAAGGTAAATCAATTTGGTATTATGAGAATGGCCAAATTAGCAGTGTTACCAATTATCAACAAGGCAAACAAATAGGTGAATATATTTCATACTTTAGAAATAGTAATATAGAAAGTAAAGGTCAATATAAAAATGGTCAAATATCAGGTGAATGGTGTTATTATGACTCCCTTAAACACTTAACATCCAAAAAGAATTACATAAATGGTCTACAAACAGGATTAGATTTAAAGTATTACTTAAATGGGAAGATTCGTGAAAAAAGAACCTATTTAAATTCAGAAGTTGTTGGTGATGTAATCTTGAATTATGAAAATGGTAAAATCTTTGAAAAAAGTCATTACGTTCACAATTTAATTCAAGACACCTTATTTCGATATTATCCAAATGGAAAAATTGCATCCAAATTAAATTACAACAAAGGTATCTTAGAAGGCATTTCGACTTGGTATTACAAAAACGGAAAAGTATTTTTCTCGGCCCATTATGAACGTAATTTACTTCAAGGTGAATTTATTTCTTACCATAAAAATGGTATTATTTCATCAAAAGGTCATTATTCAAACGATTTACTACAAGGTGAATATAGTACTTTTTACAAAAACAAAACAGTATCCTTTAAGGCCTTTTATCATAAAGGAATCATAACTAAAGATGCGATGGAATATGATTCAAAAGGAATTAAAAAGCCTTTAATAGATCCAAAATGCATTAATAAATAAAAAGACTTTCTCAAAATGAGAGCCTTCTATTTTTTGAACCATATAAGGCATATAAGGACATATAAGAATTGTGTATTTTTACTTACCTCTTGAGGAGAGAAAGCACTGCTTTCGAAGACTGAACGTTAGTGAAAGGAGACCTAGGGAGGTGACCTTGTAAGATTGTTTTTAAGTAAGATCATCTAGATTTATTATTAAAAAAGACTAATACCTGATTTTTTTTGAACCATTTAAGGGATTATAAGGAAATATAAGTTGCTTGATAAAATAAATAACAACCTATTAAATTATTTTAGATTAAAAAACCCATTTAACAGCAATTTAGTCATCAAAAACTTTGATAAAACGTTGAAATTTAGATTGTTTATTTAAAGTAAGAATGCTATAATAAGACTTTTTGAAACAAAATTTAATTTATAATTCTACTAATTTTACAGAATGTCAAATTAAATACACAATGATTTAATAATCAGAAATTTAGTGATATACATAATTAAACAACGTAAAGATTAAATCGAGGAATAATTTATAGTACATTATATATTAATACTTTAATATATTTTATAAGATTTCAATAATGATTCACTATATAGATTTTATATTATAATTAAAAAGTAGATGTTTGCTATTATATACTATAAAACTATAAAACATGAAAAAAATTATTCTCTCTATTGCAGCATTTTGTTTATTCAATTCTGCTGAAGCACAATTAAACGTTTTAAATGTAGGTGATGTTGCACCTAACTTTACATTAACTGATTTAGATGGCGTAGTTCATACGAAAGCAGATTACGCAGGTAAATATTTAATAATTGATATGTTTTTCACAACATGTGGTCCATGCCAGGGTGTTTCACCTAAAGTAAATGAATTATATAAAAAATACGGATGCAATGGTTTTGATCTTCAAGTATTAGCAGTAGAAACAACGACAACTAATGCAGCAACTCATGCGTATGAAGCTTCTTTTGGTGGTGATCAAGCACACTTAACAACAACTTGTTCAGGAACAGAAGGTGGAGGAGTTGCTTTTCAATCTGCTTATTCAGCAGCAGCTTTTCCAACTATTATAATTATAGGGCCTGATGGATTAATTAAAAATAAAGACTTGTGGCCAGTAAGTGCTTTAGCTGATCTTGAAGCTGGATTAACAGCAGCTGGAGCGACTTTATCAGCACATGCCTGCGATGCAGTAATTGAAGAAGTTTCGTTTACAAATACTAAATTATATCCTAATCCTTCAACAGGTTCGATGAGTTTTGAATATGAAGGAAATAAATCAGAAACATTGACAATGAATGTTGTTAATTTAGTTGGTCAAGTTTTATATACCAATGAATACAAATCAAATAATGGTCAAAATAAGGTAGATTTTAATTTTGCAGAATTACAATCAGGTAGTTATTTCTTTACAGTTATTAATGCTGAAGGAAAATCAACAACTCAACCTTTTCAGATTAAATAAATTTGAGTTTTAGTTTTTTTTTAGCCTCGGTAAAATTACCGAGGCTTTTTTATTGAGTTTTAATTAAAATAAGGTTTCAGAAGAACAGTTCAAATAATTCGTTGTCGATATTACTATCGATGAATACAGAACCCATAAACAATAAAATAAGTAGCTAAAATAATGTTTAAGAAAAATACTTAGAGTGTAAATGGTAATAAATTGTTACTTTTCAACTATCTTAACATTGAATAAGAAAAAAACAAAATAAGTATGAAATTTTTTAATTTAAATTCCTTAAGTATTCCATTTATTTTCTTAATTGGACAAGTTTTATCTCAGAATGATAGTGTTTCTAGTTATAAAAATTTAGAAACAAAAAAATATTATTCTGCTACCTTTCGAATGAGTAAAATTAATGGCAAGGAAGTTTACACCCTAAATGATAAATTAGTAGACAAAGAAACCTATTTAAAGTTTAAAGATACTTTTGAAAATATGGTAAACTGTAAACCATGTATTTTGCAAACTTATGATGAAAACGACATTCTATTGAGAGAAGGAATTACTTATACAGATGCTCAAGTGGGTTATTTTAAGGAATATTATTCAAATGGACAAATTAAATTAAGAGGTTTTTATAAAGAGAATACAACTGGAAATTGGGACAATATTTGTTCACGAAATTTATGTAATATTCCAATTGGAACATGGACATATTATGACGAAAAAGGAGAAGTACTTTATACTGAAAAGTGGGAAAATGGTCAGTTTATAGAACAAATTCCTGAACAAGAAAAAACTGAAATTTGGAAAACTGAATTAACGCTAAATGGCGAAGATGTATCGAATAAAATACTTTTATCTAATGAAGTGAATCAATTGGTAATCAGTCCGAAATTCAAAAACAGTACACGTGAAAACTTGAATTTTACGCTTAAATTTGAAGCATCAACAGTAGGAAGAAAAGTTGTACATTTAGCTTCGAATACAGATGATTTAAAAACTGTTGACATCGAGAGATTGTTAATTGAAAATGGTTTTAAATCGAACGATCAGATACAATTCAGTTTTAACATCAACAATAATACTGACTATTCAGCTTATTATTTATTACAAATAAAAGTAAACCTACCTGAACCTAATGCTAAAGACAGTTTAATTCAAAAAGATTACACCGTTAAAAGCATCAATGAACAACACGAACTAGTCTACAAAAAACAATTTAAAACCTATATTGTAAACTCTCTAGACACAACAAAAAGGATACAACTCAAAAACTACATCGCAATTAATTACAGTGAAAAAAGTATAAACGATTCGAATTCAACAATCTCAACATACCTTCGAGGTACTATCTTTGAAAAAATAAGTGAAGACGAATCTAAAATCAGAATAGACTACTACTTTGAAGAAATTGAAATTGAAAATGAAGATGGTAGTAAATCGTATAAAGAAACAAATTTTTCAGGCGATGAATGGAGTTCAAACATCTGTGAAGTAAATACAAATACAATTAATTTTATTAATTATATTGATAAAAAAAGAAATGTTTCTAATAGTGTTGGTGGTATAATAACATTTGCTTCTGCACTTTCCGCTTTAATAATTGCACCTTTGATTAGTTCTAATTTTAAAAATGGTAGTTTTGATAAAGACAAGTATTATAAAATTGTAGAATATAGTCTTGCAGGTTTAACTGTTGGAATACCGTTAATAATAATTGGCCAAGAAAAAAAATATTTCATAACAACCAAAGAAGGTAAAGCAGGAGCTGATCTTTGGTATCTAGAAATTAGTCAATAAACTTTAAAATAGAAAATCAAAAAAAATAGGCTAACTCATAAAGTTAGCCTATTTTTTTTTGAATTTCTATTTTATCAATTCTTCTGTAAAACAATCACCAACTTATTAAAATCAGCTGCAGCATTAATCACATTTTCATATTCTTTGTAATTAGCCACAGAAACATTAACAGTATTGTACCATTCTTTTACCGTTACGATAATCTTGTTATCTTTTACAATATAACTTGATGTAAAACCAACTGCTTTGTTATCAAATTCAGGAGAAACGTTAAAAACTAATTCACTCAAATTTTTGACATTGTATCCAGTTGGAATCTCTAAAGTTATTGTTCTGTTATACACTTTCAGATATTCTGTTTCCACAGGTAATTTCCGTTCTTTTGAATTGTATAAATTAGCTTGAGGCCCGATCAACATTCCAATTTTAAACAACATCTTATCACCAGCTTGTTCAATAAAATTTGGACTTTTTAAAGTACATCTTCCAATGAAAGGTTTTACACCATAATATTTTGAACTATCATTTTCAAAAACCACATTTTCTGGTTTTATTTCATTGTCAATATAATTTAAGAATTCATCTTTAATTTCTTTTCTCTGTTCTTCGCTTGTATAATCAATGAAACTTTGGTAAACTGCTTTATAACCAGAATTAACTCTTTCCAATTGGATTGTTACGTTTGCTTTATCTTCATCAATTACTGCATAGGCATTTATATCATCTGAAGATTCGTCCATTATATTACCTTTTATTTTTTTGACAGCTCCAACAGAAGAAACTAATTCCCCAATTTTAATTTCTTTGATGAATAAACCTTCTGTAAAAATGTATTCATAACTAGGATATCCAAAACTAGTTAAAAGGTTCGCTTCAAAATATCCGTCTAATTCATTGATATAAATTAAATAGTTTTTCAAAAAATTATATCCTTGAAAATCAGTAATAAATTTATCATTAAATCTATCACATGTTAAAACTAATTCAAAATTTATATTCATAAATCTCAAACAATTTACCATAAGTTTAGTCGCACCAACTTCATCTGTTCTTTTATTTTTAAAAATAAACGGTAAAAAATCAGAACCTTGAAATCCATCTTCTTGAATGGCGATAGTTGATTTTAAATAATCCTCTAATTTTATTACTTTATTTAAAGTAGTCGTTTCTAGATTTGCTTTACTTAGCTTAATAAAGTTTTTTATCAACTTTAATTCTTTAGACGTTAGAGGTGTATACATATTAGAATGAATATTTTTAGTTACATCCTGGTAATTATATATATTTGATTTATTAGTAGATGTATTTTTATAAAGCATGTAATAAAACTTTTGAACATTCGCTTTATATGCGGAAGATGATTCAGCTTCTACACCTTCAATTTTTGGAGAATGCATAAAATAACGATTATAGTCCTTTTCTAATGTATCTAAAACAAAATCTGGCAATCCATTAATTGATTTTATTTTAAATTCTAAATGCATCGGAACAATAACTTCATATTCAACATTTTTTTTCAAATCAGAAGATTGAACACGGACTTCAGTTCCACTGAATTCAGGATCAAAAAGCATTACATGTAAATATTCAATCACACTACCAATTTGAATCCCTTCAAATGCAAAATACTGATAGTCAGGATTTCCATTTTCATCAAGAGCAACTTGAATATCTTTCACTGATAGTTCAATAATTTTACCATCAGGATTAATTACTCTCGCTTTTTGTAGAACAACTTCGGTAGATCCATAATTTGAAACATAATATTTGTTATTATTTTCAATAGCCACATCGTTGTTTAAACGAATTATTTTATGCTCTAATACACATTTAACCAATGATTGATTTTTAAAGTAAAATTGCGTGTATTTTTTTTCAAGAATCGTAACCTCATCTTTTTCTAACTCCTCAACTGTTAATTGAACAGTTTCTGGAACTTTCTTCCAGTCATAAGTATCATAATAAAACTTCTCTACTTCTTGACTTTGACTATAGCTTAAACAAGAAGTTAATACTATTAATGCTACAAGGATTTTTTTAATAATCATCTTTTCTATTTAAATTGTTTTTATTATTTTTTTTGCAATACAACCGTTTCTACCATTGTAGGTTTCATGACTTTAACATACTCATTCCAAATTCCAAAATTATCTTTCTCTAATAGAAGAAATTTCAAATCTAGATTTAAAGTCATGATAATTTTACCTTTTTCCTGTTTGTAGGTAATCGAGTAATCTACAAATTCTGATTTATATTCAGCATTTTTAGGGATCGATTTCACTGTGTAACCTTCAGGAATTTCTAATACATTTACATAAGTATTTCGAGATAAGTTATCTAAATACAAGGGTGTTTTTCGCGTATCCTTTAATTCTCCAAAACTTATATCTTTTTCAAGAACCATATTTATATACACTTCATTTTCATAAGAAGTAACATAATTATTAACTTCAAAATCAAAATCTAAAAGTAAAGTTGTATCTCTATTCCCTATATTTCCAACAACTGCATTGGTAACCTTAAAAGTATTATTTCCTTTTTTATTTTGCGATTGAAATAATTCATCTAATTTGTTTTTAGGACAATTTTTATACATGTCATTTAAGAAAACATTGTAAAAACCATAAGCGATCCCTTTATTTTTCCCAATAATTTTTTTATCTACAAAATGGAAGGTCGTCGTATCAATCCAATATGTATCTTTTATCCCCATAGAAGGAACATTAACAATTCTATATTCATTTTCAGAAATATGTAGAAATGCTTCTTTTCCAATTATCCCATAAGAAGGCATATCTAAAGGTAAAAAAGAGCAAGTTGCATCCAAAAACAAAGGCTTATCCCCATGCATATAAGTTGTAATCATGTGATTATCACAAATAGAACTAGGGAATTCAGAATATTTATACGGTAAATCTCTTGTTCCAATCCATGTTAAATAAGAAGGAATATTAGCATATTTCAACATTGTAAAAAGTAATGAAGCCATGTCTTTACAATCTCCATATCTTTTTTTAATAATTGAATTAGGTTGTCTTGGAACAAATCCATTTATACCTTCTTCAAATGCAATGTATTTAATATTACTCTGCACCCAATAATAAATTGCTTTCACTTTATCATACTCAACATTTTTTCCTTTTACTAAAGAGTCAGTAATTAGTTTAAGTTCATCAGAAGGAACTTCATTTAACACTTTTTCAATATTTGTTTTGTACCAAGTATGTAGATCTTTAGCATTACTTATTACAGAAACTCGACCAGCTTTTGTATTATAATAAGCAATCTGTCCAAATAAATGCGTTGAAAAATATCTATTATTAGGAGCTCTTTCTTCAGACTTTAAAATTGTTGGATTCAAAATCACCCAAGTCATTATCCTTCTACCTTTTATTAACTCTTCAGAATATTTAACTTCCTTTTTCTTATCATTGTAAATTACCGTATTTACATGAATACTAGAATCACAATCTAAAACAAAAGTAGCCGATTCGATTGGAATAAAATTCGTAAAACCAAATCCAAATGGGAATCTATTTTCAGAAGATCTTTCTGTATAATCCAAAACTCTAATAGCACCTTCACATAACGAAGGATACGAAAAAGAAGTTACTTTTGAATCATCATGAAACACAGAACCTTCAGTTTCTGCAGCTTTAGTTTGAAAATCGGTAACTTTTATTTTTTTTCTTTCTTTACCATTAGGAATTAAAGAATAGGCCTCAATTTTTTCAATTGTTTCAAAAGAAGAATATTCTATATCATCTTGAGACATTGCGTTAACTCCATTTTGATTCAATATCAAAAACTCATCATGGTTGTTAGTTCTTACAACCGGAACTCCTCTTTCTAAGTCAATTGTCACAGTAACATTATGTTTTGTTAAAACATAATTTTCACCAGAAAACTTTGCTTTGTACGCTTTTAATTCATCCGCAATTTGTCCAAATGAATTAACACTTAAAAAGCACAATATAATCCCATTAATTATTTTTAACCGTAATGATTTCATCTGCATAATACACGATTGTTTTAGTTAATTTTCCTTCTTTTGAATATTCTAATGAATTACCATGTAACTCACCTGAGATATAATTATCGATTGATTTCACTGTCCCGTTTTCATAATACTCAGTTACCTTCCCTTCTAATTCACCAAATTTATAATTTTCTTCTTTTTTAATTTTACCACTTAAGTAATAAGTTGATGTTTTTCCGTGAAAAGTTCCGTTTTTGAATTCACTATCCTCATAAAGAATCCCTTTACTATTATAAGTTATATAATGACCTTCGATCAGACCATTTTTACGGTTGTGCTCATTTGCTTTTTTACCATTACTATAATATGTTACAATCAAATTATTTCCTAATTTCAAATCAATTTTAGCAACTTCTTTCCCATCCTTTCCAAGATATGAATAAGATCTAAAAACCCCATAGTCAAAATAACGATACATGAAAACATTTCCTTCCTCATCATAATAAGTAGCTTTACCATGCTTCTTACCATCTAAATAAGTTGTTTCAATTTCTTTTTTTCCATTATCATAATAATCTACATCCTGGCCATTAAGCTCACCTTGTTTATAATTTGAAATACTTTTAATAGCTCCATTATCATAATAAAGTTTCACGACACCTTCTCTTTCTCCATTGATATAATTCCCTTCAAATGTTAAGATTCCATCTTCATTATACGTTTTCCAATCTCCCTCTCTCAAATCGTTAATATGCTTTCCGATAGATTGAATTTTTTTATTTGGATTATAATACTTTGTAATTCCGGTGTTTAATCCATTTTGGAAATGCCCTTCAAATCTGACAAACGAATTAGACGCATCATGTAAAACTACATCACCATGAAATTCACCGTAAGAATCGATGATGTTACCTAAAGTATCAGTATAATCTTGAGATACCAAACGGCCGTATTCATATTCTTTATAAGAATCTAATTTTCCGTTCACATCATAATAAACTTGAACACCATGAAGAGAACCTTCCGTATAAAAATTTTCTATACTTAAAACACCATTATCGTAATAAGAATACCAATCTTTTTCTTCGCTTCCGTTTACATACAAGCCTTCTCTAATCAATTGACCAAAAGAGTTGTAATTTAAAGACAATCCATTTAAAACACCATCTTTATAAACGTTAACGACGCTTAGATTTCCATTAGGAAAATAAATAAAAGCAGTATCAGTTATTAAACCTTTAACATAAACTTCTTTTGTTTCTAGATTTCCATATTCATCAAAATATTTCCAATCACCTTCACGTATTTCATTTTCAAATACTCCATCTGTTTTTAAAACACCATTTGGATAATGAACTTTATATTCAATTTTTTTTCCTTTTTTATTCGATTTGTAAAATTGTTCTCCTTTTTTATTAAAGCTTGACATTTCTACTAATTCACCTTTTTTATATATAAATTCACCATATTTAATTCCATCCAAATCAAATTTAGTAATTGTACCATTGTTTTTTCCTGACTCATCGTAAATCCCAGATTCAGAAATTTGACCATTTGAATAATATAATTTATATTCTCCAATTTGTGTTCCTGCCTTAAAATTTGACACTTCTTTTTTTGTACCATCAGAATACCAATTTTCATAAGTTCCTTCCATCAGATCAAGAACATAAGTACAAGAAATCATTTTTTGCCCATTTGGATAATATTTTAAATAAGGGCCATCAGCTTTATCATTTACATATTTAAAGTCTAAAGCTAATTGTCCATTTGTATGATAAGCTTTATAAGAACCATCATATAAATCATCTTTATAAAAACATTTATAATCTATTTGTCCATTTTCATGATATTGAATAGATTCACCATTCTTCAAATCATTTTTCACAACATACGTTCTCATGATATCACCACTTCTATAGTACATAAAAACTGTATCCATTTGAATATCTTCTTTATACGTTTTCTTTTCTCTTAATTCACCGTGTAAATAATATATTTTAACATCTCCCGTAACCTTGTCATCATCAAATGGGATTTTTGTTGCAAGTTGACCATTATACATATTATAAGTTACCCATTCTCCTTGTTGAACACCTTTGTCATCATATTTAGCTATCATATCTACAGAACCATTTGGATGAAATGAATACCAAGTTCCTATAGATTGGTTTTGATCATTTATTTTCCCCATTCTTGAGATACATTTTGTCCCATAAACAATATAAACATCTTGTTTTTTTCCTTCAAATTCAATATATTTTCTTCCTGAAAAATTTACCCAAGCAGGTTGAGCATATTTTAAAAACGCATCAATTTTTGCTCTTTTCGATTTAATTTTTGAAATTACTTTCGCTGAATTAGATGATTGCAATGAATATAAAATCATATTATCGAATTGATTATTTTTCATTACATCAAGAAGTAAAGGCAAATAAGTTTGATTCCAAAACCCTTTATTATTTTTATCATATTTTAGATTCGACAATAAAAAATGTAATTGTTTTCCGTATGAACAATTTACAGATAATTTAACTTTATACGCCTTTTCAAGTGCTACTCTGTTTTTAAAAAGAACTGAAATATCTTTAAAATCATCCTCCTCGTCCCAATTGAAATTTTTAGATACCTCTTCAGCACTTCCACTTGATATATTTTCTAACAATACTAATGTATGATTAGCATAATCAGAAGTTGGATCTAAAAACAAATTTGTAATTAAACTCATTGCAGCTTCTGTATAATGACCTTCATTAAAAGCATATAATCCCAAATGATAATGACTTGCAGCATGACCTGAATAACAAGTTACTGCCATTTTTAAATCTTCTATCGATTCTTTGTGTTTATTTAATTTTGTATAAACAAGTGCTCTATTATAGTATAGATTATAAGCTTTCGGGAATTTTTTGATTCCTCTAGTATACGCTTCAATCGACAAATCCATCTTTTTAGCTTCATCATACGCTGAACCTAATAATGAGTATACGTCTTGATTCGTTTTATATAATAAATCTAATTTTAAAACATCTTCTAACGTTTTTGCTGCATTGTCATACTCTAATAATGAAAAATAACTGTATGCCTTTTCGTATTGAGACAAGGTATAATTTGTGTCATTAATCGAAATTTTAGAATATAACTCTATTGATTCTTCATACTTTTTATCTTCAAAAGCTGCATATCCTTCTCGGATAATTTCAATTGAACTTTTTTGTTCAATATTTTTCTGACTAAATCCAAGTAATGGAAAAAGGATTAAAGTGGCAAATACGGTAATTCTCATCTAGTTTTGTAATTAAATTTAAATGTTCAATATTGAAAAAATGAAATCAAATAGAAAAGTATTCTTATGATAGATTTTAACTAAGTGCTTCAGATTCTAAGTAAAATTAGTAAAAAATAAATATCTACAATGATAATAACATCAATAATAATGTCTAAAAAGATAAAAGTAACAGATTCACTAAAATTTTATTTTAAAAATAAACTAGTAATGTAGCTAAATAGATGTGAAAAATAAAGTTAGTTTGGAGAATGTCTATTTCTTGGAACAAAAATAATTAAAATCAATTTACTGCTATGATCCTAAACTTGTCAAACATAAGAAGGCTATTATTTTATAAATTAATGACTAAAAAAACAAAAAGAGGAACAAATTCGTGTAAAATTTGTTCCTCTTTATGCTAAACTTTGCTAAAACTATAAAACCTAACCGTACAACTATGAAATTGTATGCCACAAAGATACAACCTTTTAAAATGACTTTCCAAATTTATTTTTAAAAAAAATGTTAAATTATTCTTAAATTAAATACAATTCAGATTTAATCTCTATTTAACAGTTGGTTTTACTTGAAAATTATCTTTTATTTTCTTAATAATCAAGGCTATAATAAATAATATCCCAGCGGTAACAATAATCATTGAACTTAGGGACACATCAAATTTAAATGACAAGTAATAACCTAAAAAACAAGCAATTGTTGAAACAATACATGCTATAAATAACATTGACGGCAATGTATTAACCAAAAGATATGCGGTTGCTGGAGGTATAACCAAAAGTCCAACTACTAAAATTGCTCCAACACTTTCAAAACTCATCACCGTAGTAATACTTACTAATGACATGAATACATAATGCCAAAATGAAACATTTATCCCTTTTGATTTCGCGTATTCTTCATGAAAGGAGATAATTTGCAATCCTTTAAACCCGAAAACAACAAAAAGAATTACTACTATGAAAACAGGGAGAATCATTAACATACTTCTTGTTCCGTATAACCGACCTTCGTATATTATTTTATCCAAGAAAGTAGTTCCAAGTTCACCAAACAATACACAATCTTGATCTAAATCTGCATTTCCATCTGTAAACAAGGCAATTAGAATTACACCTAGTGCAAAAAGCCATGTAAATGTAATTCCAATTGATGCATCTTCCTGTAATTTCAATTTTTTATGAAAGAAATCGATGATAAAGGTTGTGAAAACTCCAAATACAGCTGCACCAATCAGTATAAAAACGGAATCAAATTTTGTACT
>CANJKA010000084.1 GCA_947474675.1 Flavobacteriales bacterium | reverse complement strand
GAACCGTTTAGAAAGATATGAAATTGGATTGTTTTGTATTTAGTATTTTACTTTAGGCTACTATCTAAAGTAACTCTCAGATTGATACAGTTTATTGAACACTCCCAATTCGATAGAAAAAGCTCTTGTCAATCAATATATAATTCTTAAATTCGATTATTAAAATTAATTTAAATTAAACCATTAACCATGAAAAACAGTTTATTTTTCCTTTTATTTATTACAATTTCTTTTATTTCTTTTTCACAAACTGCAGAAGAATTTTATAATTCAGGAATAGAGAAATATGATTCTGAAGCTTATAAAGAGGCGATTCTAGATTTCAATAAAGCAATTAGTTTAAATCCAAAAGATGCTGATTCTTATGTATATGTTGGGTTGTGTAAATCAAGTCTTGAAGATTATAAAGGGAGTGTTTTGAGTTTTGATAAAGCGATATCTATTGATGCAGACAATAGTGGAGCTTATTATAGTAGAGCACAATCAAAATATGAATTGGAAGATTATGCTGGAAGTTTAGCGGATATAAATAAATTTAATACGCTAGAACCAGATGATGTCGATGCATATTTTTTTCTTGGATTGATTTACGAATCTTTGTTAGATTATAACGCAGCTTTAAAAGCGTATGATAAATTGGTATTATTGGACCCAACTTATGAAAATGTTTATTTCAATCGAGGATTAATGAAACAAGATTTAAATGATTTTAAAGGGGCTATATTGGACTATACAAAAGCGAATACAGCTAGTCCAACAGAAGTAGATCCTATCTATAATAGAGCAATTTGTAAATATGAATTATTAGATAAAAAAGGAGCATTAGCTGATTACAATAAAGCAATATTAATAGATCCGAAAGATGGAAAATCGTATGCTAATAGAGGTGTTGTAAAATATGATTTGTTAGATTTTGTGGGTGCAATGGCAGATTACACGAAATCAATTGAATTAAGTCCTGAAAACTCGGCGAATTATTTTAATAGAGGATTATTAAATGTTGAACTGAAAAAAATGGATGCTGCTTGTGTTGATTTTAGAAAAGCTTTAGAATTAGGTGATCCTGATGCTCAACAATCTATTGATGATAACTGTAAATAATTAAATTCTCTTTGTTTATTAATTTCTTTAAATGAATTTCTTTTTAGGAATTCATGTTTTTTTATTTAAAATTATGACAAAAATTCTAACGATAATCTCATTCATTATAGTTTTATCTAGTTTTGGTCAATCTGCTAAATATTTCAAGCAATTAGGTGACGAAGAGTTTTCTCAATCACTATACAAAGAAGCTATTTTAGATTACGAAAAAGCAATCGATTTGAAACCTAAATTTGTAGATGCTTTTTTTGAAAGAGGTCTTTGTTATTACAATTTAAAAGATTTTAAAAGTGCGTTAAAAGATTTTAATAAAGTACTTGATTTAAAACCTAAAACAAAAAAAGTATTTCAATATAGAGGAGAATGTAAGCGTAATTTAGAGGATAACAAAGGAGCTTTGAATGATTTCGATAAAGCAATCTTGTATGAGTCAGATAATGTCAATGTTTATGTGTCTCGAGCAATCGTGAAGTATAATTTATCGGATTTTGAAGGATCTACTTCTGATTTTAATGAAGCGTTTAAAATAGATCCTACTATTTCTACTTATTATTTAGCTATAGGTGAAATTAAAAAAATATCAAAAGATTATAAAGGAGCAATACTTGACTTTTCAAAATCGATTGAGATTAATCCAAAGGAGTCTCGAGCTTTTGAATTAAGGGCTGAATGTAGGCTGAATCAACAAGACACATTAGGAGTTATTTCTGATTATTCGAAGGCTCTTGATTTAAATCCAAAGAGTATATTTTCTTATCATAATAGAGGTGTTCTGAGAATTGAATTGAATGATTTAAAAGGTGCGATAGAAGATTTTATAGCGATTTTAATGGTTGATCCTAATTATATTCAAGCTTATTCATTATTAGCAAATGCTAGGAGTTTAGAAGGTGATTATGTGAAAGCAATTCAAGTTTTGAATAATGGTTTACTGGTTGATTCAAAGAATTTTTCTTTGTATTTAAGTCGTGGTCAGCTTAAATTTAGACAAACTTCTACTGAGTTTAATCTTGCTTTAAATGAAGAAGAGGAAGAGGTTGTGTATAAAATTAATAAATTTGAAATAAATTTAAATTCAGCCTATGCTGATTTTTCAACAGCTATTGAATTAGCACCTGATAGTTCAAGAGTATATTTTTTAAGAGCAAAGATTTCTGATCTTTTATTTGAAATATATGAATATGATTTTTCAAATGAAATGAGTGATTCTGAATTAGCTCAAAGTGATAAAACTTTAAAGACTTCATTGAATAGTAGTATTGATGATTTGAATTTAGCTGTTAAAATTAATGCTAAAAAAGGAGAATATTATAATCTTAGAGCTAAATTGAAACAAAATTTAGCCAATCAAATTGATTTTATTGAATACGAAAAAATCTCTAGAAAATATGAAAACGAGGATGATATTCCCGAAAGCGAAGAAATTTATTTGCAAAAAATAGGTGATAAGATTCATGAATTCTTTGAAGATGCGGTTTTAGATTATACATTGGCTATTCAATTAGATCCAGGTAATATTGATTACTATATTTATAGAGCAAAATGTAAATATGATTTAGAGGACGAAAGAGGTGCCTTAGCAGATTATCAAAAGATTATCGACCTTGATCCAACGAATATTAATAATTATATCTTAAGAGCTGAGTTCTATGAAGAAATTGAAAATAGAATTGCTGCAATAAAAGAATATGATAAAATTATAGAATTAGATCCAACTGATGAATATTTTTATCTTTTGAGGGCGAATTGTAAAAAATCAACGAATGATTACAAAGGTGCAATAATAGATTATAATAAAGCAATTGAATTGAATCCCATTTTTGAACAAGTTTATTATGATTTAGGTTTATTAAAAGTGAAAATGGATCAAATTCCAAGTGCTTGTAAAGATTTTCAAAAAGCAAGTGATTTGGGTTTTGCACAAGGGACTAAATACCTTACTAGATTTTGTAAATAAGTAGATGAATAAAAGGTTTTAGACTTTTGAAAAGCGATAAGCTCCAATGGAAGTTAATATTAACATTGTCCCCATTGTTATAAAAAACACATTGAATCCATGAGAATCAATTATTAAAGAACAAATAAATGGTCCTGTAGTTTGAGCTGTTCCCCATGCAATCGTATATAAAGCCGCATATTGACCTCTATTTGTTTTGTCTGAACGTTGAGTCCAAACATTATTCATAAACGGCATCGCAAACATTTCTCCAAATGTGATAAAAAGAATCATGACAAGTGCTATTATTTTTCCGGGACCAGGTATTAATAATGATAGAAATGAAAAAGCACATAAAATACATCCAATAGCTATGAACAATGAGTTTTTATTCTTTTGTTCTAAATAGTAGATCATGACCATTTCGAACAGAACTATTATACACCCATTTATAGCCATCAAAAAGCCAATGTATTTTACACTAAGTGCCAATGAATCGCGAAAAAAATTAGGAATATTTGTAAATAATTGGAAGAAACAAAAGCCAAATAAAGCGACCATTATAGTAAAATAAATATAGGTCCTATCTGAATAAGCGGATTTAGTAATCGAACTGATTTTTTCTACTTTTTTGCTTTTTACAATAACTTTTTGAGGTTTAAAGAAATAGAGAAAGATAAGAGCGGCCAAAATATTTGAAAATCCATCAACCCAAAATAAAAACTCGTAAGAATAAGAAGCGATTATTCCACCTAACATTCCTCCAACTGCCCAACCTAAATTTACAGCCAATCGATTAAGAGAGTAAGAGCGTGTACGGTTTTCAGGAGTACTATAAAATGCAATCGCTGAAGAGTTAGCAGGACGAAATGATTCATTGATTAAACTTAGAATAAACGTCATGATACAAATGATTAGGTAATCATGAATTTGACCAAGAATCATAAATGAAATTCCACCAAAAATCAACGCAAGAATTTGAACTTTAAAAAAGCCGATTTTATCTGAAAATTTCCCTCCGAAATAAGCACCAACTATTGATCCAGCACCATATAAAGCCATTACAAATCCCGCTTCACTAATACTTCGTTGCATTTCTTTACTCGTGAGATGAAGTGTCATAAACGGTAAAACCATCGTTCCACATCTGTTGACTAACATAATAAATGAAAGCAACCACGTTTCTTTTGAAAGCCCTGTGAATGAGTTTTTATAAAGAGTGAGGACTTTAGTTATCATTTTTTTAATGTTTTTGACTTGAATAAATTTCACAATCTAATTCAATTTCACCTTTTTTTGAAGTTAGAGGTGTGAAGGTAATAAAACATGTGTCATTATACCAATCTCCATACTTTCGAATAAATTCAAAATTATTTGATAGTGTATCTGAACCACAGCTCATAATTTTGTTAAAACCATATTTTACTATCGCTGTACCGTCTATTTTTCCTTTAAATTTTAAATTTATTGAAGATGGATGTTCGGCAAATTTATTTAATGTTGCAATGAATATAATTTCTTTGTCAAATACTTTTCTTTTAATTAAAGTTTCACTTGTTTCATAACTATTCTCACAATAAATAATAAACAGAAGTGTATAGGAAATTAATATGCCTATACTGTCAAATAAAATAAATTTAATTTTTTTTATAAATTGTTTCATTTGTAATTTACTTCAAGCTTTAATTCTGTTGTTCAATTTTCTTTGGGAAATTAATCCAAAGCTATATAAAAAGGTAGAATTACAGTAGATCTTACATTTTTATTTTGGCAAGTAGCTGGAATCCAATCGGGCATTTTATTAATGACATCTATAGCAGTTTGGTCTATTTCTTTGTTAATGCTTTTTACAATTTTTAATGTTGAGATTTTTCCTGAAACTTCAACAATAAATGATACAAAGATTCTCCCTGAATAACAATCATTTGCAAGATACGCAAGGTTTTTTTGGATGAATTTCATCATTTCAACTCTTCCTCCAGGATAACTAGGTTCGGTATCAACTTTTAAATATAAATGTGTATTTGTTAAGGTGTCGATTTCAAAAATACAAGTATGGATTGAATCTTGTCCAAAGATGAAATTAAACATAGTGAAAGTTATAATAATAGAAATTAGTTTATTTTTCATTTAAATAGTAACTCTTATAGTGTGTTTTTTTGAGACGGATACAAAATACTTTCTAAATCAAATGTACTATTTTAGTTAAATAAAATGACTTTTGAAAATATTTTCTTTTCGTTTGTTATTTTGAATTAATATTATTTTAGCAATTAATCCTCGATTTAGTTATTTATAATTTACATTTGTAAATCAAAGGTTAACAAAAAACTATTCTCTGAATAATCAACAATGAAAACACTTTTATTTTTAATCTCTCTAATCTGCATAGTAAACATTAACGCTCAAAATGTAGATATTCCAGATGCTAATTTTAAAGCTTATTTGGTTGGGAATAATCTGATAAATACTAATTTAGATACTGAAATACAAGTAAGTGAGGCTAGTTCTTTTAATGGGACAATTTATTGTGAAGGACTTGAAATTTTCAATTTAACAGGTATAGAAGCTTTTACAGATCTAGAGCGTTTGTTGTGCGGAAATAATAAACTAACATCATTGGATGTGTCTAATAATAAGTCTTTAAAAACTTTAAATTGTAATGACAACCAACTTAAATCATTTAATTTATCTAAGAATATTGCCTTAGAAAGTTTATCTTGTAATTATAACCAGCTAAAATCGTTGGATGTTTCAAAGAATATCGCTATAACAAATTTGTCTTGTGTTTATAATCAATTAATATCTTTGGATCTATCAAACAATACTTTTTTAACAAATTTGAGTTGTGGTAGAAACGAACTGACATTATTGGATGTGTCTAAAAATACAAATTTATCAATCTTTGAATGTAGTTATAACCAACTGACCTCTTTGGATGTATCTATGAATACTGATTTAACGACTTTGACTTGTCAAAATCCAAAACTAATCTGTGTTAGAGGTATACCATTGGACTGTTCTCTGGATGGAGCAATTAAATGCCAATAAAAAGGATTATTCTTTATACATTTAAAAACAAATAAAATACTTATGAAAATTGCCTTAACCTTTTTATCACTTTTTATTCTTCTTAATTGCTTTTCTCAATCAGCTAAAAATTTGCAAAAGTTTGGTGATGAACGATTATCGAAAAATCAATTTAGAGAAGCTATTTTAAATTATGAAGCCGCGATTGAATTAAATCCAACACTAGCAGAGGTATATTATTCAAGAGGATTATGCTTTTATTTTTTAAAAAAATATGAAGAAGCATTGCTTGATTTTAATAAAGCACTCGAACTAAAGCCGAAATTTAAAAAGGTATTTCTTTTTCGAGGGAGTTGTAAGAATCAATTATTAGATTATGCTGGTGGTTTAATTGACTTAGAACAAGCTCTTTTATTTGAACCAAAAAGACCGGAAGTTTATATTTTTAGAGGAGTTTCGAAATATTTTCTCAACGATTTTGCAGGTTCGATCAGTGATTTTGATAAAGCAATTGAAATTAATCCTAGAAATGCCGAATATTTTGGGGCAAAAGCTGATATAAAAAGACTGACTGGAGATCCCAAAGGTGCTATTTTGGATTATTCGACCGCCATTGAAATTGATCAAAATCAACCTTTTGTATATTATGGAAGAGGAGAATGCAAAGAAAAAATAAGTGACACTTCAGGTGCAATTTTAGATTATACTAAAGCCATTAAATTAGATCCTCGTTTGACAGTAGCTTTTCACAATAGAGGTCGGTTGAAAATGCTTCAAAAAGATTTTCAAGGAGCCAAGCAAGATTTTAATTCAATTCTACTATATGACCCCAAATATATTGCGGCTTATGATTTATTTGCTTCTTTATCAATGTTGGAGGGTGATTTTATAAAAGCCATTGATTTATTTAATTCCGGTTTAAAATTAAGTCCTGAAAATAGTGTTTTATATTTAGGAAGAGGGAGTTGTACGACAGGTCTAATTTATAAAGATTTAATGGACTTCGACAGTAGATTTAATGATTATGATGATTATGAGTCCTTTGAAAAATTAAATAAAACAGATTTTGCACAATTAGAAATCAATTTAAAATCAGCATATTCTGATTTTACGAAAGTAATTGCTTTACAACCTGATAGTTCATTGGCATATGGTTTGAGAGGAAGTCTTGCCATTTTTCAAATCCAATATGACAATTTATTTTATGATGAAGACGCAACAGAAGGTGAAATAGTAAAACAAAGCCATGAGATTAAGTCAAAAATAAAATGGGGAATTGAAGATTTAGACAAATCAATTCAGCTTGATTCAAAAAATGAGAATTCTTATAAGGTTAGAATTGAATTGAAAAAAGAATTGATCGAGTTCATAGAAGATGAAATGGATGTTGAAGATGAGGAAGACGATGAGGAAATTAATTCATCTAATCAAATAACACCAGAAATAGAGTCATTAGTAAGAAATATAATTACTGATAATGAAATTTTAATACAGCTTAATCCGAATGAAATAGTATATTATTTTGATCTTGCGAAAGCAAAAAATAGAATAAATGATTATAAAGGAGCATTAGAAGAAATACAAAAAATTATTTCTATTTATCCAACTAATTTGGAAATTTATGAATTAAGTGCCGAGTTTAAAGAAGAAAATGATGATATACTTGGAGCTCTTCAAGATTATAAAAAATTGAAAGAGTTGAATCCTTCGGACATTAGTTATTTTAGCAAAATTGCCAATTTAAAAGCTCAATTAAATGACCTAAAAGGCGCTTTAGCAGAATTTCAACAATTTATTACGCTTGCCCCTTTAAATGCTGAAATTTATTTATTGAGAGCAGAATTTAAAGATATAAATAACGATCACATCGGTGCTCTCAAAGATTTTTCAAAACTTATTGAACTTGACCCTTTGAATGCTGAAAATTATTACAAAAGGGCTAAGTCAAAAAGTCTGTTTGAGGATAAAAAGGGAGCAATTGAAGATTATGCTAAAGTAATTCAATTGGATCCTTTGTTCGAAAAAGCTTACTACGAATCTGGAATATTGAGATTCGTATCAAATCAATATCAGTTAGCTTGCAAAGATTTTCAAAAGGCTAAAGAATTAGGTTTTGAAAAGTCAACTTACTATTTGGAAAGGTATTGTAAGTGATGGATAGTTTTTATTAATGAATAGATTGAAAATAATTGTAAGTAGTTGTGTTTTTCACTAGTCCATTTAAAATTGTTAGGTACAATACAGAAACAAAAAAAGCTATCCAATTATAAGTCAACTGAATAGCTTTTTGAAAAGTGCCCACGACTGGATTCGAACCAGCACACCACTTAAGGCACCAGCCCCTCAAGCTGGCATGTCTACCGTTTCACCACGTGGGCTTTGTGTGTCAACAAATGTAAGCATAATTCAGGGATTTAACTTAAAATTTTTTACGTCCAATTTTGGATTTTTAAATTTTAATAACTATTTTCACAATACTTATGATACAGAGACTATTACTATTTATTTTCACTCTTTTCCTTTCGAATATTTCGATGGGACAGGAAATTTATCCTAAATTGACGAAGAAAATAAAGGGATATAAAGATTCTACTGTACTTACAAAAATTGATAATATTTATAAGTACGAAGTAAAAAAAGAACCTAAAAATGAAATACTACTCAAATATTGGAAATTTACTTTGTATGATTCATTGAAATACACTGAATTAAGAGATACAATTTGCTTGGAATTGATACCTAATTTTGTTAAAATTAAATATGATAATTCTTCTAGACTTTTCCTATTTGCTGGACTAATGAAAATAGAAGAGGTGCAATTTGAAAAAGCAATAGCACTTTATCATCAAGGATTATTGATTGCTAAAAAATACAAAGATTATAATGAAGCGTGTATTTTACTTAAGAATATAGGAATGACGTATTCGAAAGTAAAAGATTTTAAAACGGCTGAGAAATATTTGAGAGAAGCTTTATTTATAGCAGAAAAGTACGATGTTGATTTACAGATAACAAACTCATGTATCAGTTTAGGGAATGCGTTGAAAGGGCAAAACAATTTTCTAGGAGCTTTGTATTACTATAATAAAAGTCTGGAAATTGCTCTTAGAATAAATGAACCTAAAATTATTGCGAATTGTTATAATAATATTGGCAATATTGTTCGACGTCAAAATAATCAAAAAGATGCTCTTATATATTATAAAAAAGCGCTTGAGGTGAATATTAAGTCGGGCTCAAAGGCAAATGAGGCCATGAACTATTCAAATATGGCTGTGACATATACGGAACTTGGTCAATATTCAATGGCTATTAAATTTTCAAAATTAGCAATTGACATTACGAATGAAATTAAAAATGATTTAAGTTTAGTAAGCTATTATGAAGTTTTGAGCGATGCTTATGCCAAAAATAGTGATTTTAAAAATGCTTATTTATTTTTGAATAAGCAGGTCCAATTGAAAGATAGTCTTAATCTAACAGAGCAAGCAAATATGCTGAAAGGGTTTGAAGCTAAATATCAATCGGAAAAAAAACAAACGGAGATTAAACATTTGAAGATGAGTAATGAACTTCAAAATGTAAAAAACGACAGTTTGAAAATGCAAGCCAGTAAAAATCAAAATATTTTATTACTCTCTGTTTTAGCATTGATTAGTTTATCAATTGGTTTAGCTGTTTTATATAAAACGAATAAAAGAAGAAAGCAAACAAATAAGATTCTTTATACAAAGAACAACGAAATTGAAGAGTCAAACAATTCGCTTCAATTGGCCCTAAATGCATTGTCTATAAAAAACAAGGAAGTGATTGATAGTATCAATTATGCAACGTATATACAACAAGCTGCATTACCAAATATAAGTCAAATTTCTACTGATGAGGTTGGTTTTCAATTGTTATTTGTACCGAAAGATATTGTAAGTGGTGATTTTTACTTCTCGTATAAATTATTTCAAAAATCATTTTTTGGAGTGGCTGATTGTACTGGTCATGGTGTTCCAGGTGCAATGGTTTCGTTGGTGGGAATGAATGCGTTGGATAAAGTAGTAAGAGAAGAAAAGCATGAAACTTCCTGTTCGATGATAGAATCCTTTAATAATCATGTAAAGGGAAGTTTAAATCGAGGTGGTGAATCTACCAATGATGGAATGGATATTAGTTTTTGCTATTTTAATCATGAAAATAATATGTTACATTTTACGGGTGCTAACCATTCTGCATTAATTCTCCGTAATACTCAAGAACTAGATATTGATCCTGATAATGATAAAATTTCAATTCGCTTACAAAATGAGACTTTTTCATTGATTCAGCTTTCTGGAGTTAGGAGGCCAATAGGGAAATCTATTTCACAGGAACCTTTTTATGAAGTCAATTTTAAAATGGTTAAAAAGGACAGAATTGTTTTGGTGACGGATGGTTTTGCCGATCAAACAGGTGGCGAAAAAAATAAGAAATTGAAAAAGGGTACATTTCTTTCAATGCTGATGGAATCTTCAGCTATGACTGTAAAAGATCAAATCGATCACATGAGAACAGGATTTGAATTATGGAAAGGAGATCATGAACAAATTGATGATGTTTGCCTCTTAATTGTTGAAGTTTTAAGTTAATTAATTTATTTTATTGCCATGACTTTTAAAATGGCTAAATTCACGTTTGAATATGAAAGTCAAACATTTACTTGTCTGTATTACAGTTTTCCTTGCAACGAGTTTGTTTGGACAAGAACTATATCCAAACTTGACCAAAAAGTTGAGCTCATTTAAAGATTCAACTGTTTTATTGAAAATTGATAAAATATACAACTACGAAGTTAAAAAAGATCCTAAGCAGATTTTGTTGCTTAAACTTTGGGAATTTAGCCTTTATGATTCGTTAAAATATGCTTCGTTAAAAGATTCTTTATTAATAGAATTATTACCTAAAGCCAACAAAATATTTCATCCAAAGGTCGATGAAATATACTTTTCAGCTGCAAATCAACAAATAGATTTAAATGAATACGAAAAAGGAATATCTTATTTATATAAAGGTTTAAAGGTTGCTAGAAAATATAAAATAAAAAAAAGAGAATGCGTTTTTTTAAAATCGATTGGAGTAGCCTATTTAAAATTAGACGATAATAAGACAGCAGAAAGGTATTTGAGAGAAGCTCTTTTTTGTGCAGAGAATTTAAAAAACGACTTACTTATTGCGAATTCATCCATTAGTTTAGGGAATGCTCTAAAAGATCAAGGGGATTTAGTAAATGCTGAAAAATATTATCAAAAAAGTTTAGAAATTGCTTTAAGGATAAATGAGGAACGTTTGATTGCTGGGAATTATAATAACTTAGGGAATGTAATGCGTCGCAAAAAGAACGATAAAGAAGCTTTAAAGTATTTTTTTAAAGCGTTAGAAATGAATATAAAAAGTGGTAACAAATCTTGGGAATCATTTAATTATCATAATATTGCAAATACCTATGATGATTTAAAAAAATATGATTTATCCATTAAGTTTTTATTTTTATCTTCCAAATTAAAAATAGAATTAAATGATTCACTTTCATTAATTTCGGACTATGTAAATTTCAGTGAAGTATTTGCGAAAAAAAGCGAATACAAAAATGCCTACGAATTTTTAAATAAATATGTGAAATTAAATGAGGTTTTAAATTTAAAAGAGCAGTCTAATTTATTGAAAGATCTAGAAGCTAAATATGAATCGGAAAAAAAATTGACTGAAATTAATCAATTAAAAATGGGAAGTGAGCTTCAAAAAGTTAAGAATTTTAGCTTAAAATTGCAAGCACATAAAAATAGAAATATTTTAATTCTTTCAATCATAGCTCTTATTAGTTTGATTATTGGAATTGGAATATTATTCAAAACTAATAAAAGAAGAAAGCAAACAAACGAATTACTTTTCCTTAAAAATAATGAAATTGAAAAATCAAATTCATCACTTCAATTGGCTTTAAATGATTTGTCTATAAAGAATAAAGAAGTGATTGATAGTATTAATTACGCAACTTATATTCAACAAGCGGCTTTGCCAAATATTAGTCAAATTATTTCCGATCAATTGCAATTTGAATTGTTTTTTGTTCCAAAAGATATTGTGAGTGGTGATTTTTATTTCTCTTACCAATTGTATAAAAAATCAATTTTTGGAGTTGCTGATTGTACGGGACATGGCGTTCCAGGTGCAATGGTTTCCCTAATTGGAATGAATTCTTTGGACAAAGTAGTTCGAGAAGAAAAGCATGAATTATCTTCTTCGATGGTCGATTCAGTCAATATACATGTCCAAAATAGTTTAAGTAGAGGAGGAGATTTATCGAATGATGGAATGGATATTAGTTTTTGTTATCTCAACCATGAAGACAATGTGCTACACTTCACTGGTGCAAATCACAATGCTTATATTCTTAGAAAAAATCAAAATATAAATCTTGATCCTGATAATAATCGAATTACTGTTCGGTTAGAAAATGATTCATTCTCCTTAATTCAATTGACAGGAGTTAGAAGACCAATAGGGAAAACTATTTCAGAAGTACCTTTTGATGAAGTGAATTTTCAATTAGTAAAAGAAGATAGAATAGTTTTATTTTCAGATGGTTATGCAGATCAAATAGGGGAGTTGAATAATAAAAAATTAAAGAAAAGAGCAATGCTTACAATGCTACTAGATTCATCTAATTTATCGGTTAAAGATCAATTACTATTTATGAAAAATGGTTTTGAATCTTGGAAAGGTGAAGCAGAACAGGTCGATGATGTTTGTTTACTAATTGTTGGATTGACCGTTTGAGAATCTAGTTTTTCATTAGCAAATAGAAACTTGTTTTTCGATAGATGTTTATTCACAAGTCAGTTTTAGTTAGGTTTCGATTTTAATTGAAGTTAAAGTAGGTTTAAATATTGATTTTACTAGTTCATTTTTTTAATGATAAATTTGAATTACACCGTTTTTTCATTTTCAAATTGGATACTATAATGAGTACTTGGAGAATTTGTGAATTTTAGTTCTCCATCAATTTGATCTACCAAAACACTTATAAGTTCAACTCCGAAGGTGTCTTTTTTAAGAGGTTCAACCCAATTCCCGTTATCAAAGTATTCTAGTCGAAAAGTTGTATCGTTTAATTGGATAAAATCAAGAGATATAGTAGCGATTTCAATATTCTTGAATGCATGTTTCAATGAATTCGAAAAAAGCTCATTAAAAATCAACGCAATCGGTACAATTGATCTCATGTCTAAGTTTTCAATTTGACAATTAATTTTCCTTTCGACTTTAAAATTAATGTCATAAGAATCAAGAATATCAATGATTAAGCTATTGAAATATTCATTCAGGTTTATTTTTGATAATTCTTCAGATTGATACATTTTTTCATGAATCAAAGACATGGTTAAAACCCTGCCAGTCGTATCTTTGAATTTAGAAATTGCTTCTTCATTTTCAAGTTCTCGTGATTGTAATCTTAAAAGACTAATAATTACTTGAAGATTGTTTTTAACTCGGTGATGAATTTCTTTTAAAAGTACTGTTTTTTCTATGTTTTGTTTATTAATAATGTCATACTGACTTTGCAATGATTCATTTGCTTTTCGCAATTGTTTTTGAGCGTAGTTATTTGTTTTAATATTTTGCCAACATAAATAGAAAATAATAAAAAAGCAGATAAGGACATTGATTGAAGTTGCAGTAATTTGTTGCTGATTTAAATCTCTTATTAAATGAAGTTGATCATTGTAAAAAAAATAAAAAAACAAGGTGAAACTCAGTGTGTGAATTATCGTGATAATTGCAGCCCATTTTTTATTGATAGTGTTGAAAGCAAAAATTATATTAATAATCATCCATAATCCATCAGATATATGTGGTTGATCTTTTATATAGTATATTGATAATTGGCAAAGAAGTGCTCCGAAAATATTAAAACTAAGGACAAATTTACGATGATCTTTTGTTCGTTTAATTAAAATATAAGCTGTTAAAACTCCTATAAATCCTACAAAAGTAATTCTTGAGTATATTTCACCATAAAAAGAAAAAAGTATAATTGTCAATAATCCGAGAGAAAAAGTCAAGAATAAACAAATCTTAAACGATAGGATATAACGAGCCTGATCATAATAGTCCTCAAAATTAGTTTTTGGAGGATTAAAGATTTTAAAAATAATATTTTCTTTTTTATGTGAAATTTCTGTCATCAACTAAAATAAAGTCAAATATAATTTAATATTATATAAAATGATTCATTTTCACATTATTATATTCGTCTCTTTGTCGAATTTTTTATAAGATATAAAAACAGTTGTCAAAGCAAGTAGTAACATTACAATAAAACTTAAAGTTAACAATCCCCCATCTAAAGTTCCGGCTATTAATTCTTTTGTCGCCAAAACTACATTTAAAACCGGAATACAAGCTGTTAAACTATTTAATTCAATTCCAGGAAAAAAGCCTACTATAGCTGGTAAAACCATTACTATATTTAATGGGGTTATAATACTTTGTGCTTCTTTAAAACTTTTAGCGTAAATAGCAATTGGAATCATTACACCAGCAAAGAAAATAGTTAATGGGAACAATAAAGCAAACAACATCAATAAAAAGCCAGGACTTAAAATACTATGAATAATAGCTAATAATTCTTTATCTTCTACCATTTTAAATACTTCAATTGATAGAAAAAGTCCTAATAGAGCAGAAAGTGAGGCCATTAAACCAGAAAGTACAACAACTCCCATTTTTCCAAAAAGAATTTGCCATCGAGCAACCGGAGTTGTCAACAGTGTTTCAATTGTACCGCGTTCTTTTTCTCCTGTAAATAAGTCAATTGCTGGATACATGCACCCTATAAATCCAAAAATAATGAAGATATACGGCAAAATTCCACCAGCTAATTTACCTATCATTTCCTTTTCGGATGCAATGTTTCTGTAGTTAGTAGTTAATGGATTTATTTTTTTTTCTTCTAAATGTAATTCTTTTAAACGTTCTTTCTTTGCCTTTTCTTGAATGAAATTCATGTATGCTTCACCTCGTTCTTTCATTCCAACATCGGTTGCATTAAAATACATCAATACATTCGCTGTAGTTTTCTCGCTCCAGTTTTCAGTAAATACATCATCAAGATAAACACCCAATTGAATGGAATCTTTATTTAAATCCGCAATAAGTTGATTGCTATCCTTGTATTGAATAATTTCTTTTTTACCAAAAGTATTCGGGATATTCTTTAATTCAGAAAACACATAGTTTTTAGAATCACTTACGATTCCGATTTTTAGTGTTTTAGTAGCCGCCTCTTCCTGAAAACTTTTTGAAATTCCCATAAATAAATTCATAATGACAGGGAAAATTAATACCGGTATCACAATCATCATCAATAATGTTCTGCGATCACGTAAAGTATCTTTTAATTCTTTTTTAAATATTGTAAAAATCATAGTTTTATTATAAATATTCGTAATTTTTTTTTTTTGAACCATATAAGGCATATAAGAACATATAAGAATTGAGTGTTTAAAACCTAATTTTGAGAAAATATCTTTTATTACCTACACAACCCAACACCTAAAACCAAATACCTAACACCCAATATTTCTCTTATGGGTTTAAATTTTTATTTGGTTTTCATTCACAATTCGAATAAATTCAGCTGTCAAATTATCGGCTTGCATTTGTCCTTTGAAATCAGAGATCGTTCCATTAAACAATAAATTCCCTTTATGAACGATCGCGATATCATCGCATAACAAATCTACCTCACTCATAATGTGACTTGAAAAAATGACTGTTTTACCCTGTTTTTTACAGTCAATAATAAGCTTTATAATATTTTCTGCGGTTATAACATCCAAACCACTTGTAGGTTCGTCAAAAACGACAACTTCTGGATCATGAATCATTGTTCTACAGATTGAAACTTTTTGTTTCATACCCGTACTCAATTTTCCAATGCGTTTATTTTGAAAATCATTCATGTCAAGTAAAGAATAAAGACGTTCCTTTCTTTCATTAAAATCATTAGTAGATACTCCATATAATTCTGCAAAATAGGCAATTAATTCATTTGGCGTTAATCGCGCATACAGTCCAGTTGATCCAGTTAGAAATCCAATTTTCTTTCGTGCTTCTTGTGGATTTTTAACAGCGTCAATCCCTGCAATTTTTACAGATCCAGATGTTGGTTGAAAAATAGTTGAAAGCATGCGTAATGTTGTAGTTTTCCCCGCTCCGTTTGGCCCTAAAAGTGAAAAAACTCTTCCAGGTTGACAGGTGAAACTTATATCGTTGACCGCGATTGCTTTTTTATCAGTCGTATTTAATTCTTTTTGTTGTTGTTTTGAAAGTATAAATTCTTTTCTTATATTGGTCACTTCAATCATAACTTCATTGATTTATTTTGTTTGAATAAGAGTACTTTAAAAATATTTCTCCAATAAATTAACATCTTCAATTCCTTTAGGTGTAAACGAATACCCAATCCCAATACCACCACCAAAAGACCAACCCATGGTTGAAACTTTTCTAGTTTCTGTAAAGGCAATTAAAGTTAAATTATTACTAAAGCAATAACTTGTTTTAAATCCAAAGGATGCTGCATATCGAATGTGTTTTGAATTAAAATTTTTGTTTTTGATATAATCAAATCCTAGAATATTTGCATAGGGGGAAAAATCATATCTATATCTATAAGGTATATGAAAGCTTACACCGTCAGGGATTAATAATGCTAACAAAACCATGCCTAATTTAGCTCCAGTATTTCCATTTCCAAATATATTTATAGTTGACATTTGTCCGAGAAACATTATGGGAGCAGCAATAATTCCAATTGGTAAATGCATTTGAAAAAGACTATCGTTTCGATGCAAGAAATCAAAATTATAATTTAATGCTAGATAAGGTTTAATTAGTAATTCACATCCAAATGATAGATTTGTATATTTTGCTGAATCTACTATTCCTCCACTAAATTTTGTATAAGCATATAACTTTTGTTGATTAAGCTGAGAATTAACAAAAAATGGAAAAATAAAAGTCAATATTAATAAACGCATATAGTATATTTTAAATAAATTATTAATCACAAATTCGACCTTTGTGGCTGTGATTTTGAAATTCTATGTCTAAAGTATTCATTTCTTCCAACATTTTTGCAGAAGGTTTACTATTTAACAAATTATTAAGATTTGGTTGTCCCGCATCTACCCATGCCGTGTACCAAATTGAACCAACTGATATAATTGCTTGTCGCATTCTTCTTTCTACCATGCCATTCATTCTCTTGTTGTATTCTTGACAAAAATCAAAAGAATATACTTGTGATGTTATATTATTCCTAGTTTCAAAACTATATTTCTTGTCAGGAGCAAAGTCAGAAGTTACTTCTTTTTCCAATCTAAAAACAGAATCTAAAGCGAGATGTGAAGTTTTGACAGCATCCCAAGAGTAGTCAATTACGCTTGGAACATATTGACATTTACCGACAAAGAAATCATAGTTTTCAGCATTTAATTCTACAATTCTACTTTCCCATAACCCATGAATTCCTTTCTGATTTGTCAATTGTCCGTTGTAGTTTTCAGTAGTATGTAAAGGAACATGAGCGTCAGCAATATAATGACCAATTTCCGCAGAATATTTTAAAATTAAATCGACATTCTTTTCTTCAAATGCTTTTTGAAGTCTGTATTTCATGGTTTGAATGTGCCAAGGAACTATCCCGTATGTTTGAAGTGTGTCCTCAGAAAATTTTTCAACAGCATCTTTCCAGTATCTAGGAACATATTCAAAAACATTTAAACTGTCTGTATAATAATGATCAATATCTATATAATGACATTGAGCTTCTCCTTCAACGGCATATCTCCTTTTATCGGGATCTACTGCATGATCTGTTAAGAATTCAATATGTTCTTTGTAAAAAGAGAACATTTCAGGAGGTAATGTAAAAACAGCAACTCGATTAATTCTTTTATGTCCAAAAAATCCCCATTTATTTTTTTCTTTTCCGAAATTAAATTTCGAAATTGAAAAAAGAAGCGGGATGATTATAATAAATATGATTTTATATTTCGGCAAATTGATTTTTTTTGATATTTCAGATCAAACGATAAGCTATGCCTGATCTTTATAATAATGGGATAAGGCATAGCTTATCCGTACAACACGACGTTGAGGCAAGGCACGCCTTATCCTTACGTCGTTTGGTGAAGATTCACCAATCTCCCATCTCTTAAAATCGGAATAACGTTCGTCTGATTCGGAGTTAAACAGTATTTAATGTCTTCGTTTAAATTCAAATTTTTCAATCTTCTTCTATGAGAACTTGATTTTAAATATCCGAAATAATTGTCTTTTGCTGAAAGGTATAAATATTTAGCAGCAATGGATGAATCTTCATCTGAAGTGAAATTACCTGTATTAATCAAGTAATCAGAAATTGCTCCAGCACAAATGGTATCTTCTAAATTGAATTTATCTTGCCATCCAGAACATAGGCAAAGAATGTTTTTATCTTGTGTTGCTAACCATTCACATAAATAATTTAAATTCAAAAAAGATCCGATAACAACCGTTTCGGCGTCTTTACAAACGTCAATAGATTTTGTTCCATTTGTAGTAGATAAAACGACATCTTTTCCTCTGAATTCTTCTTTCATATAGCTATAAGGAGAATTTCCAAAGTCAAAACCTTCAACGATTTGACCTTTTCTTTCAGCCCCAACAAGGAATCCTTTGTTTTTATATTCCCAAGCTTCTTCAACTGTAGGGACTGGAATAATTGAGTTAATTCCATTATCAAAAGCTGCGCAAATTGCTGAAGTTGCTCTCAAAACATCTATCACAACAACAATTTCATATTCTCCTTTGTAATAGGCATATTCTCCAGGTGTTGAACATACTTCTATGTGTTTTCTTGTTTCGTTCATGGATAATCT
>CANJKA010000083.1 GCA_947474675.1 Flavobacteriales bacterium | reverse complement strand
TAGGAATAAAATATATTTCATTTAAATTTATGAATATTAATGTTTTCTGTTCTAAAACAAAAAAGACTTGAAGCGAACTTCAAGTCTTTTGTGGAGAGAGAGGGAATGATAAGTATCCAAAACTCCATAATGCTTTCAGTGTTTATTTTAGGTAAAAGTAATAATAATTCAAACAATAACAGTATTTTATGGTGTTTTTAATTTTTGATGTAATTTGATTTAGTTTTGAATAGTTTGGTGTTTATCGTACAAATGCCGTACAATTAATTATATTTGTATTGTAAATATTTTTAATTATGGCAACTGTTAATTTTTTATATCGCTCAACAAAAGAAAAAGCATTTTTACATTTACGTTTATTGTATCGATTTAATGATGCTGATTTTGTGTTTGGAAGTAATACAAAGTTAGAAGTTACGAAAGACTATTGGAGTAAACAACATAAACAAAAAAGACCTAAAGATATTGAAGTAAGTAATAAACAAACCGAAGTAAATATTAAAGTCAATCTTTTAGAGAATCATATTTTAAATGCTTTCAATTCTGAATCAATTAATAATATAAATAAAGAGTGGTTAAAACTTCAAATAGATAATTTTTATAATCCACCTAAAAAAGGAAAAGACATTCCAAAAGAATTAACAAAATATATTGAATTTTATATCGACTACCGTAAACATGAATTAGTAAGTACTTCAATTCAAAAATTTAACACTATTAAAATTAAGATGGAAAATTTCCAACTTGAAAGAAAAAAAGTGATACTAATAAATGAAATTAATGATAGTTTTAAAAATGAATTTATAAGCTATTATAAGTTGAATAATTACGCTCAAAACACAATTCAAAGAGAGTTTACCTTTGTCAAAACTTTTTGTCGTCACGCTCGATTTTTAGGACTTGAAACCAGTCAACAATTAGATAGTTTAAGTATTGATAAAGGGAAAGTTGAAAAAATATATTTAACATTTGATGAATTAAATAAAATTGAAAAAATTGAGCCAAAAAAACTAACTGATAGCTTAGATAATGCAAAAGATTGGTTAATTATAAGTTGTTATACTGGTCAACGAATATCTGATTTTTTGAGATTTAAAAGTGAAATGATTCGTATTGAGAATGGAAAACATTTGATTGAATTTACACAAAAGAAAACTGCTAAATTAATGACTGTTCCGCTTCATAAAAAAGTACTTGAAATTTTAGCCAAAAGAAACGGTCAATTTCCTTATTCAATTTCAGACCAAAAGTATAATGATTACATAAAAACTGTTTGCGATTTAGCTGGAATTGATCAGCTTGTTTTTGGAAGCCTACAAAAGGAAACGGAAAAGGATAGTAAAATTTATAGAAAAGAAGAAGGATTTTATAAAAAGTATGAATTGGTAAGCAGTCATATTGGAAGACGTTCTTTTGCTACAAATTTTTACGGAACTATTCCGACATCTTTATTGATTAATGTAACTGGTCACAGTACAGAGGTTATGTTTTTGAATTATATCGGAAAAAGCAATAAGGATAAAGCAATGGAATTGTCTAATTATTTTTAAATCAAATGGAAGATCATTTAAGTACAGATAAATTTTTAAAAGTAATTTCATCTTTAGAAGAGAAAAGAAATCACTTTAGTCAAAAAGGTCATGAAAGGGGAGTGAAATTAGTAAATGAACTTCAATATTATTTAGATAAAATAAATAATATTAATGTAAGAGCTATTTCAGGATTAAATAAAATAATAGAATTAGAAATTATTTCATCAATAATTGATTTATACTATCAGAGTATAGTTTCATCTGAACGATATATCGAAGTTTACGATTTGAATAAAAAAATAAATATTGAAAATGATTTCTATGAACTTGAAAAAATTTACATAAAGTTAATGGAGTATAAGAAATTTAACGAATATAATGAAATTGAAGTGTTTGAAGCATATCCAAATGAGTTAATAGGGCATGGACTTGATCGTATAAATGTGAAATCAACAATTAAAACTTTAAGTTTTGATCAACAAAAGCATCAACATACAAATATTTTTAAAGGTAATTCTTTTGAAGTTTGGCAATCAATGTTTGATTCATTTGAAATAAAAGAAAGCAGTCGAACAGATATTAGATTTATGTTTGAGGCAATGAAAGGAGAAACATTAATTCATGATTCAGTTAGTCAAATAAATATTTTAAATTGGATTAGTAAAACTTACAATTTAAATGTTGATAAGCTACCATTTAAAAACTTTAAAAATGATTCAAAAAGAATGTCTATTTATAAAAATGCGAAAGCAATCTATATCAAATAAAGATGCATTACGTACCCAAAAAGGTACAAAACATAGTCTTTAAAGACACGCTCTCATACGGAAATTTGTTCTACAATCATAAAAGATAAGAACAAATGAAAAATTCAATTTTATTAGAAAACATTAAATCTGAACTATTACTTCAAAAGTTTGATGAAATAAACAATCGATTTGATGACTTGAAAAAGAGTATCGGAAAACAACCAACCGATGAATTGATGACACGCAAAGAAACGTGTGAGTACCTTAAAATCGATTCAAGTACATTATGGGCATGGACAAATAAAGGAAAGGTTTCTTGTTTTGGAATTGCTAATAGACGCTACTACAAAAAATCGGAGTTACTGGAGTGTTTAACCTTATTAAAAAAATAAGGTTATGAGTACACTAGATACAAATAACCTTAATCCTTTTGACGAGGGACAAGTTAAAAATAAACAATTCAAATCACAGTTAAAAACCATATTTCACTATTTAAGAGAAAATGTTGCAACTACTTCAATGGTTTCTGATGCAACTGGAATACCTCAAAAAAATATCACTCGATTTAAAAGAGATTTAGAAGAACAAGGTGAACTATTGGTTGAAAAAAAGAATTGTGAAAAGACTGGTTTTAAAGCGTGGCATTTAACAACAAATTCTGATTTATTTCCTAGTAGTAATCAATTAAATCTTTTTTGATTATGAGAGATAATAAAACACCCTTAGAAACCTTAAAAGATGAGGTAATAAAAGACGTATTAAACGCTACCAATTCAAAGAAAGCAGTATTTAATTATTATGATGCCGTTAAATTTTCAGAGAAAGGAACAGAGCGAACTCAAACAATTGTGAAAGCTATTAAATTTTTAGAAAGTAATCCATTACGAAATAATGATTATTTCAAGTTTTTGAATGCTTATACAACCAAAGAAATAAAACTCAATGAAAAATATTTCAGGCATGATTTAAATAGACTTCATAATTATTATAAAATAGCAGACAAAAAAGAAAGTAATCCATTCAATAAAGTAAACTATGAAAGCTATGTTTTATTTATATTCCTTAAATTATTTGGACATTATAATAACACCGACGACCTACTGTTTAATGTCAAATTATTAGACAATAGAGAATACAACCCCCTAACTAATATACCTAGTGTTTTACGTGGTACTTTACCTTTTGAAGTGAAAGAGTACGATATTAAAAGGGCGTTTCCGACATTCATTGACATTGAATTAAAATCAGAGTTTAGAACAGGTGTTTATGAGAAAATAAATAAGTCGAATTATTCCATGTTTTTAAATGCAAATTGTGAAAGTAAGGTTTCAATTGAAGATGCTAGGAAAGGTTTATTACCAGTCTACAATAAACGAGTTTCAGAGGTTTTAACAGATGAACGGTATAAAGAGAAAGGAAAGTTATTTAAAGACCTCACAACCTACGAAAAGCAATACATTGATAAATTTGTTTTAGAAAACAATATTCAAAATTTTGTTCGTTTGCATGATGGCATTTTTGTAATCAAAGAAACGGATTGTAAAAAAGTAAAATTTGATACGGTTGAATTTTCAATAAAGGAATGTATCAAACCAAAGATTGAAAACGATATAGTTTCATTCTACAAAATTGACCCAAAGAACGAAGTTGAAACTAGTCCTTCAAAGTATGCAGACTTTTTAAAGCAAGAAAAATTTATTAGACTTTCAACTCCTGACGACAAAATCCAGCTACTCAAAAACTCAAATAATGTAGTTGATTTTTTTAATTATAAAACTGATATGGTTTCATTCTTAGAAAGTGAAATTAATGAGGTAATAGATGACCATGTAAGAAATAAAATAGCAAGAGACAATAATAACAGTTTAGCACAATCTTATACGCTTTTAAAGCCTATTGAATTAATCTATTACAAAGATAGTAAAGAACGTTTTGGACTACCTTTTAAAAACGGTTTCAAATACTTTGATGACAAAGATAAGTTTGAAATAAAATCAAATTCTTATGATGAGGTAAAAGGTTTTTTCACACCTCATCCAATACAAAAACGAGCATTTAATTATACCGATTACGTCGGAAACTTTGAATTATTTATACAAAGAATTTCAACTGGATTAAAAGATTATGATAAAACAAATATAGATCAACAAACAATCGTAAATTCTTTTATTTCAATGATAGGTTATTTATGTCACAATTTTAAATCTTTAGAAAGTCCTTGTATTGTGTTAACTGATGAGGGGGCAAATGATGAAAACAGAAACGGTCGGAGGGGAAAATCAATGGTTTGGAATGCAATTCAACTTGTAACTAAAATAATGCAAAAAGGTGGTAAAGAGTTTGACCCAAATTACACGTTTTGCTTTTCAGACCTCGACAAAAGTTTTAACCTTTATGTTATTGATGATGTACCATGCAATTTTGATTTTAATTCAATTTACACACAAATTACTGGAGGAATAAATGCACAATTGAAAGGAAGTAAAGCTAATATGATTGAAAGAGAAGATAGTCCAAAGTTTTTAATAACCTCAAATTATTTATTTCGATGTGATGTAAATGACGCTTCGACAGTTGCACGTTTTTGTGAGTTTAAAATTAAACCTTACTACAATGTTAATTTTTCGCCAAAAGACGAGTTTAAAGAAACTTTCTTTGAGGATTGGAACAATATAGAATGGAATAAGTTTTACTCGTTTATTTTTAGATGTGTGAGGCATTATTTAGTTAACGGACTGGAACGAATCAATTACGATAAAGCGGAAGACAATTTTAAAGCTTCGTTTGGTTCTGATGTTAAACTTTCAGAAATGGAAAGGATTTTAGATGTAATCATAAACCACAGAAAACAAACTTCATTCACAGTAAGCGACTTTTTAACTATTTATAATTCTTCTGAAAATCCTTTAAAGAATGAAAAAATGTTCCACGGTAAAAATACAAAAACATTGATTAATCAATTTTTAAACTCAAATAAACAACTCCAATTTATCTATGGACAACAAAGAACTTGGTGGAAATCTTAATTATCTGTATTAAAATACACATAGAATACACAAAAATACACAGATAACTATTTCATAATCAATATTTATACACTTAATACACTTAATATAAAGTTATAACGTGGGAAAGAAAAAATAAGAGATATAAAAAAGAGTAGTAAATATAAAAAGAGTTCAATTTACCTGTATTATCTGTAAGTGTCAATAAATCATATTGTTACGTGTATTGTATCTGTAAATTATCTGTATTCTACCTGTATTTTAAAAATAACAAGTTTTACTTTATCTAAAATAGAACAAAATAGAAAATTATGAATATAAGGTCAAAAACTGGAGGAAGACAAAAAGGAACTCCAAATAAATGCACGAATGAAATTAGAGAAAGAATTTCAGAAATAGTAAATGACGAACTTTCACAATTAAAAAGTGAACTTCAAAAGCTAGACGCAAAAGACAGGATCGAGACATTAATTAAGTTGATGCCTTATATCGTTCCAAAATTAAAAGAAATCACAACCGACAGTACTATTAATATTGAAACAGAAGTAAAAGAAAGACCTAGAATCGTTTTTACCGAAAGAGAAAATGGAATTGAGAAACCATTATACGGTGAAGACTTTTAAGCAAACTAAATATGAAGGATACTTAATTTTTTCATTATTTCTAGATTATTGATTAACGCTCTGCTTATTGTTTCTCGCGTGTGTGACTTCGGAAAAATCTTCATTCTCATTTAGTTTTCTTATTTTCTATTAATGATTATTTAAATAGTAGCTAGCACTTAATTGTAAGTACTATTATATTACTTAAAATACATAGGTTATATTTTCAAATGAACCATTGACATGAATATGTTCAGTTGATGATTTACTTACGTCCATCGAATAATTACCCGACATTGTCTTGTTAACTGTATTAATAGATGTGATGTTGAAATAACCGATTTCACCGTAATTAGTACCGTTTTGAAAACTAGCATCATTTTTAATACTATTGTAAACTGAAGCAGAATTAACGCCCATTGAAACGCTAATATAATTTGAATTTGAAGTATTGTAGAAATTGTCTACTTCATAGTTTTTAACTGAAAACTCAAAAGAATCAGTCGATAAAGCAACGTTTTTTCTGCTTTCTGTATTTCCTGTTTCGTTACTGAATAAAACGGATAAATGATATGTTCCGTTTGGATTCGTAGTCACTTGAATAGTGTTTGAAATACTCGTATAAGAAGTTCCATCAAGATTGAAGCTTGACGTACCAGTGTTTACAATTGGTTGATCGATTGGAGCTGTTGGTTGTATATCTTCTTTTTGACAAGAAGCGAATAACAGCGAAAATATAAATAGTTTTTTCATAATTTCTGATTTTTAGTCTTTAAATAATTCCTCTTTTTTAGGTTTGTTAATAAATTCTGTAATTTTATCTATTGAAATAGCTGATGTAAAATTCGTCAATTTCCTTTGTTGAAAATTTAAAATTAATCATTCTAGCAAATAGTGATAAATACTTCTACTATCTGAAATAAATTTTTCGACTTGTTTTCGAGTCAATTTTGTTGTTACATATTCAAGATTAGACTCATCAAACACTTCATCATTCATTTTTTCTCTAATGTAGAAATTATTAAGATCTCCAGTTTTATTAAATACTACTCCACCTCTAAAACTTGCTGTTATTTTTTCGTCTATTTTTGCATTTAATACTGTTTCAATAGCTTTTACCATCCGTTCGATTCTTATTGTGTCGTAAAAACCAATTGCTCCAATTTTTAGATATTCATTACCAAATTCTTTAAATATTAAATGATATAATACTGACGTATCATTATTTTCTATGTACATCACGACTTCATAACTAAGAATAAGTTTGTCGTTTGGATCTATCTCTGTTTTAAAAAGGGTTTTCTTAATTGAAATGTCCTGACTAAATAGATTAGAACATAGAAAAAATGTTAATCCGTATAATAAAAAATGTTTCATATTGAAAATAGATTTTAATCTAAATACCTCCTAAGTATTAACTAGTAAAATGTCTAATTTAGTTTTATTTTATGATTGTATTTAGAAATTCAAATCATAAACTTTTAAAAGTCTAGGAATTGAGTTTTTAAGTGAATTTCCTAATATAACATATTGAACATATTCATTCCCGCTAAGTCTAATATTAATCCATCGTTTTGTTTCAGAAGCATACTTTAGAAAATCGAAAACATCTGAATTTAAAATATCGTCTGAATCTTCCCTTATGTATGTAGATGAGTTTCTAAGTGGTTTATTTACCTTGTAACTGACTTTTGAAAATTTATCATCATCTTTTTGAAAAGAAAAAGTAAAACTTACTTCTTCAAAAAATATCCATGAAGAATTTTGGTAATGAACTTTGATTCTCATAGGTAGCTTTTCAATTTTCCCTTCTGTTTTCTTTAATCCGTAATAAATCTGAATGAAACCTTTTTCAAATTTTACAGGCTTACTACTAATCCATATTCTTTCAGCGTGCCTATCATGCTGTATGATAACACCACTAAAAAAACCTCCAGCTTTTTTTTTAATTTCTTTGAATTCTTGTTTTGTAAATTGTGCATTCAAACTAAATGCAAATACTACAAATAAGTATAATAATGTTTTTTTCATAATTCAATTTTAGTACAATTATAACAAATATTACATGATTATGTATTATTTGTTATAGATTTTATTTCAACGATGTCACAATTTCGTTGGATGAGATCACAAGAAGAAAAAGAAAAACTAAAAGAATTAGGAGAGAAAATTCGTTCATTAAGATTGGAAAGAGGACATAATCAAACTGAATTCGCAAATTTGATTGGTAAAGATCAACCGAGTGTTAACAGACTCGAAAACGGAAATGTAAATCCTGGATATTTGTATTTAGTGGAAATTGCGAAAGGATTGGAAATAGATGTTTCGGAATTAATCCCTAATTCAACAGATGTTTAGATTTTTCGTATCTTATTTTTAATATTTTTTGATTGTTGTTATTGATGGTTTTAGATTTGTTTTTTTTACAATCGTACAGAAATCGTACAATTCCTTAAACGAAAAAACCGTAAACAATTGCATAACAACTATTTACGGTTTTCGTTCGTGGAGAGAGAGGGATTCGAACCCCCGATACCTCACAGTACGCCGGTTTTCAAGACCGGTGCATTCAACCGCTCTGCCATCTCTCCGGAGATGCAAATTTAGTAATATTTTGAGTTATAACAAGTGTTTTAGAAAAAAAAACTAAAATAAATTAATTTATACTGATTTTCAGTTAGTTTAAATCTAAATTACTACAGTTTAATCAATATTTAATAAAAATGTTTCCAAAGACGATTGGTTTTGTAACTTTACATTTATATAATTTCAAAAATAATGTTCTATATGATATGAGCCATAAGTGAAAAACGTCAAATCTGCAAAGTAAGCTTCGTAGTTAAACATCGATGAATTTTAAAATGGTTGTTCCAGATGATATAAAAACAATACTATTATACCTATGAATAAATTTATATTTTCCCTTTTCTTGTTAAGCTCTTTTGTGAGTTTAAGTCAAACTCAAAAAATTCGAGCTTACTTAGATGATAAACAGTTTTTTGCACCTGGTATAGGTGATTACGTTGAAGTTCAGTTACAATTTGTTGGATATTCTATTAAGTATAAAGGAACAGAAGGTGGATTAATCGGAGATGTTGCAATTCGATTGACTGTAAAACTAGGAGATTCAATAGTTACTGCAGATGCCTATCATTTACAATCTCCTTTGATGAAAGATAGTATTATTGAAGATTTTTATGATTTAAAGCGATTTGTTTTAAAACCAGGTATTTATACCTTAGATATTGAATTGGAAGATTTAAATTCAGCAGGCTCAAGTGTTAAAGCTTCAAAACCAATAGTCGTTGAAGATTTTGCTAAAAGCGTTCATTTATCTGATATTCAAATTGCAGAATCTATTTCTAAAGGAGATAATTCTTCTGTTTTTTTTAAATCAGGTTATAATGTAATTCCTAGATTGTCAACGTTTTATCCAGAGGAAGTATCAATTCTTCCTGTGTACTTGGAACTTTATAATACGCTGGAATTGGCTGATAGTCTTATTATTGTTAAACAAGTATTTACAGATGTTATGTCTGGAAAAGAAGTTGAAGAATTAACTAAAATTACACGTCTTAAAAAGAGTGAAGTTATTCCTTTGATTAGAGGCATCGATATTGCCAATTTACCAACCGGGAAATACACTTTAGAATACATCGTTTTATCTCGTGACTTTACACAAATTTCTAAAAAATCGTATGAGTTTGAGAGAAGTAATGATTTGAAAAATAATTTTAATACAGATGTTTTATTAATTGATCCTGCATTTCAAGCATCAATTACTGATGATAGTTTAGCTTTCTATTTAGCAAGTTTGATCCCTATTTCAAAATCATCTGAAATTAAAAATATTCTATCTATTTTAAAATCGAAAGATAAAGAATTAGCAAGAAAAGAAATTCAAGGTTTTTGGATTGTTACTTCTGGATCTGACTTTTATTCGGCCTGGTTGAAATATAAAGAGCAAGTTATTTATGTTGAAAAAATATATGGTAATAATTTTCAAGATGGATATGAAACAGATAGGGGAAGAGTGTATTTACAATATGGTGCACCTACACAAGTAATTCAAAAAGATGTTTCGTCCAATGAATATCCTTATGAAATTTGGCAATATAATAAGATAGGAAAGTTTAGTAATAAACGATTTATATTTTACAATCCTGATCTAGTGAACAATGGTTACCGATTATTACATTCTGATATGATAGGAGAATTGAAAAATGCTTCTTGGCAATTAGTGTTAAACAAACGTAATTCAGTTAACGGTACAATTGATGATCCAAATCAAAATGTTCAATCTACTTATGGAGGAAATAGTAAAAATAATTATTAAACAATTTATATCTGAATTTAGAATTGTATTTTGTTGAAAATCCGTATTTTTGTTTCTACACTTTATCTTAAATATCCTTGAATAACGTAGCAATTGTCATTTTAAACTGGAACGGAAAAAAACATTTAGAAACTTTTCTTGAAAAGGTTGTTCTTTATTCTGGTGAGTGTAGAATTGTATTAGCAGATAATGCTTCAACGGATGATTCTGTTAAATATGTTACTGAAAATTTTCCAACAGTTGAAATTATTATTAACGATGAAAATGGAGGTTTTTCGAAAGGGTACAATGATGCTTTAAAAGCTGTTGAATCTGAATATTATATTTTATTGAATAGTGATATAGAGGTTACGCCAAATTGGGTAATTCCTTTATTTGAAACTATGAAAGATACATCTGTTGCTGGTTGCCAACCAAAAGTGCTTTCGTATTTAAACAAATCTGTATTTGAACATGCCGGTGCATCAGGTGGTTATTTAGATAAAAATTATTACCCTTTTTGTCGAGGAAGAATTTTTGAAAAATTTGAAGAAGACAAAGGTCAATACAATGGTGAAACTGAAATTTTTTGGGCTACTGGAGCTGCTTTAATGATTCGTTCAAAATTATTTCATCAAGTTGGTGGATTCGATTCTTATTTTTTCGCTCACATGGAAGAAATTGATTTATGTTGGCGTTTAAAAAAGCAAGGATATAAAATTATGGCTATTCCTTCATCCACAATTTATCATTTAGGTGGAGGAACATTAGCCTATAATTCTCCACGAAAATTATACCTTAATTTTAGAAATAGTCTTTTCATGATTGTTAAAAATCATGAAGGAATTCTACTATTTAAACTGATTAATAGAATGATTCTCGACGGTATCGCAGCTATCCGATTTTTAATAAAAGGTGAATTCAAGAATTTTTCGAGTGTTTTTAATGCACATGTAGCGATGTATAATCGATTTCCAACTTTATTAAGACAACGAAAAGAAATAAAAAAGACAAGTGCCAATTTTAATTCAAAAGGATTGTACAAAGGAAGTATTCTTTGGGCGAGATATTTTAAAGGAATTACCTATTTTAAAGATCTAAATCAGAGGTTTTTCGATTGAAGTGCTAGATAAGTTTAACCACAGAGTTAAAAGGAGTTCTTTCATAGAGTCACACAGAGTTTTTAACTCATAAAACAAAATAAAACTCTGTGATACTCCGTTTTTCAACTCTGCGTACTCTGTGTTTAAAATTCAGTTAGATTCTGTTGTAAAAAAAACACAGAGTTCACAATGTTTTTCATGAAGTTACACAGAGTACTTTATTTGTGTTTTGCTAGAAAGTGTAAGTATGCTAACCATACAAATGTACGTATGCTATAATATAAACTCTGTGACACTCTGTTTTTCAACTCTGTGCACTCTGTGTTTAAAATTCAGTTAGACTCTGTGGTAAAAAACTTTACAGCCAATTCATAACTCTTCAACCCAAAACCAAATATACAACCCACAGCAACAGGAGAAATTAATGAAGTATGTCTAAATTCTTCTCGAGATGAAATATTAGAAATATGAACTTCAACAACTGGAACCTCAATTCCATGAATACAATCTCTAATTGCTACACTTGTATGCGTATATCCACCAGCATTAAAAATAATTCCATCATGTGAAGAAGCTTGAAGAATATTGATCAATTCTCCTTCTACATTCGATTGAAAATAGTCTATTTCTGCAGAAGTTTTCATTTTTAATTCTTCCAAATACATTTCGAATGATTGATTACCATATATTTGTGGTTCACGCTTGCCTAGCAAGTTTAAATTTGGACCGTTAATTATTAAAATTTTCATATTCATGTCTACTTGGGAACGCTATATTAAGCATTTTGTTTCGTTTTTAAAAATTGAAAAGGGATTAGCTGAAAATTCTATTTTCGCATATCAAAATGATGTAAACAAATTAGCTGATTTTTCAATTGCTAGGAACCTGGAAGTTAGCGATTTAACTTTTGAACACTTAAAAGGATTCATAGAAGATTTATATGAATTAGGTTTAGGAGCTCGAAGTCAAGCTCGAATTATTAGTGGTGTGAAACAGTTTTTTGGATTTTTAATGCTAGAAAGTATTGTCAAGGACGATCCAAGTGAATTGTTAGAAATGCCTAGATTGGGGAGGAAATTGCCTCAGGTTTTATCGATTGAAGAAATAGATCAATTGATAGAAGCCATTGACATGAGTAAAGCAGAATCTCATAGAAATAAAGCAATTATTGAAACCCTTTATAGTTGTGGATTACGTGTTTCTGAATTGGTGAATCTTCGTTTTTCTCAAATCTATTTTGAAGAAGGTTTTATTCGTGTTATCGGAAAAGGAAATAAAGAAAGATTGGTTCCTGTAAGTGAAAGTGTTGAGCATGAAATTGGAATTTATAATGATCATGTTAGAAGACACCAAAATATAAAACCTGGAAATGAAAACATTGTTTTTTTGAATAGGAGGGGGGCACAGTTGACAAGAGAAATGATTTTTACTATTATCAAAGATTTAGCGAAAGCAATTGATTTAAAGAAAACGGTTTCTCCTCACACTTTTAGACATTCTTTTGCGACACATTTAATTGAAGGAGGAGCTAATTTAAGAGCCGTACAAGAAATGTTAGGACACGAATCGATTACAACTACAGAAATTTATACACATTTAGATCAACGCTTTTTGAGAGAGGCAATTATTTCGTTCCACCCAAGAAATATAAGTTGAATTTTTTAGAATTGATAATGAATTCCAACTCCGAAATCTGAAAATATTCGTTTGTAAGGAATTGTAGTCCATTTTAATGTTGGAACTATGTCATAACCAAAATTTGAACTTAAACTTACACCAAATTTTCCAAATTGATATCGTATTTGAGGGCGAAGACAGAGTTTAATACCAATGTTTCTAATGGTTTGGTCAGGTGTATATAAATCGGAAGTTATTAATTTCGCCTGTTGATAGGAGAATATTACTCCTGCATTGGCATCAAAATAGAAATTATTAAAGATTTTTTTGGAATACCCTGCATACAAAGGAATACTAAAACTCGTTTGATTATAAACTTGCTTTCCTAAGTATTTGTTTTCTAGTATTTTGAACTGAGGAACAAGTGTTGTATCAGCTATTGTTGGATTAGCAGTGTCTGTGTAAGTTATTATTGTGTCATAAAGTCCATTTAAAACATTTTGTGAATATATTGACGAGTAATTGAATTCACTTGAGGCTTTATTGTATTGAAAACCCGAAGTAAGATTTAAATTATTTTGAAGTTTGCAGCTCGACTCAAGATTAAAGAAAAAAGCATTTTTTTCTTGTAATTTATATTGATTTTGCTTGTTTATGTTTGAACTAAAAGAAGATCCTGAACGAATTGATAACATCCATAATGGAGAAGAAGTTGGTTGTGAAATTTCTACAGGTTGATCAATAGGATTTGTTAATGGTTCATCGTTATTTAAAATTTCTGTTGTTAGTCCTGTTTCAGTCAAATTAGATGTGGAAACAGACGATGTCTCAGTGTTTTTATTTTCAGCTACTTCAGTTGTTTCAGTGTTTTTATTAGTGCTAGAATTTACTGTTATCGGATTATTGTTATCCGTCTCTGAGTTTGTAGTTGTTAATTTTGAATTAGAAGTGTTTGATAAAATTGATTTTGATGAGGCTTTATCACTGTTTAAAACAGGATTCCCATTAATAAACTCTTTATTGATTTCGTCATTTTTAATTTTATTAGATGAATTAGTTAAAGAAGTGTTTGAAAGTTTATTATCAGATTTAGGAAGTATTAATATTGATTTTTCTTTTTTTATTTGACTATTGTTTCCATTTAAAGATTGATTAAAAGAATTGTTCTTAGTCGAATTGATGCTTTTCTTTTTTGCAGAAATATTTTTATTTTTTAGTTCTGACTTGTTAATACTTGAATAGGTTTTATTAGATAGTTGAGATGTATTAAGAGAAGATTTTGAAGAATTAGATTCTTCCAACTTATCTTTTGTAGCTTCAGTTTCCAATAATTCATCGTTTTGATCTTCTTTTTGATCTTCTTTTTTTGATGAGGATGAATTTGTTTTAATTACAGAAGTTGTTCTATTTTCTTTTTGAGAGCTTTTTAAAGTTGATGAATTATTATAAAGTATTAGTCCAGTTATTGATGTGATGATAAGAAAAGTAGCAAAATAAAAAGCAATTCTATTCTTCTTACCCCCTGAGTTAAAAAGGGCATCATCTATTGAAGATTTCACATTTTGTGGTGGATCCACTGAGAAATCATCAAAAGTCGATTGGAATAAATCTTCTATTTCGTCGTTTTGTTTCATTTTTCCATTTTTTCAGACACAAGTAAACTTTGTATCATTTTTTTTGCTTTGAAATATTGAGATTTTGAAGTTCCTTCCGAAATATCCAAATGCTCTGCAATTTCTTTATGCGTTAAATTATCAATTGTGTATAAATTAAAGACAGTTCTGTAACCATCCGGTAATTTACCAAGAATTAATAATAGTTTCGCTTTTAATTCACTTCTATCTTCTTCTTCGAGTGCAATACTTTCATCTATTTCATTAAAGTCACTTTCATTTTCAGTTAAATGAAAACGATTGTAATTTCGTTTAATATAATTTAAAGCCTCATGTATAGTAATAGTTTTTATCCATGCACCAATTGGCTTTTCTACATCATATTGAGCCTTATTTTTAAATACTTTAATAAATGCTTCTTGTAAAACATCTTGTGCGTCATCTGCACATCTTGTATAACGTAGACATATTCCATACATACCCGCCGAATACGACTTGTATATTGTGTCAAAAGCACTTTTCTTGCCCTTAACAAAATCGGAAAGTATTTCTTTCGTTATCAATTATAATTACTTTTTAAAATTCATTAATCAAACAATAGACTATTTTTTTTACTTTTTAGTTGCTTGCTGAGATTTTATACCTTATAAAAATATGAATTTTAATTTATTTAACTATGAATTAAATATAAATTAGTTCTTTTTGTAACGGTTTTTGTAGTTGTTTTTTCTCAATACTCTCTATAATGAATTATCAATTTAATAAGTTTCTTTCTCGTTTTTTAGTTTTATATTATTTTTTGTTTTTAGTTTTCAATAGTATTTACAATTCTAAAAATTAAAAGGTTGCCTAAGGATTTTTTTTATTTATTTGGTGATTTCACTTAATTTGTAAAGTTTAAACGCATTTAGAATCTCACTAAAATAGTCTATTCATAACTAAAATATTGAAAAATCGTTTGAATCGTTCTGGCTCCTCAAAATAATTTTAACCCGTTAATTTGTATTATTTGTAACAAATATAAAATAATTGTAACCTTTATACTTTAATTTCGTTTATGAGAAAAGGATCAAAATTAACATCTACAGGTTAATGATTATTTAAGGAGGCTTTCTACAGAAGCCTCTTTTTTCTTTTAAAAAGTCTAATGTTTGGACTCTTTAAATCTAAAGTCTAAATTCAATTCCCTCCTTTTTTCTTTGTTGAAGTATATCCTTCTTTAATTAAAATGTCGAAAATTTTATCTTTGAAATTACCTTGAACCATGATTTCACCATCTTTAGCAGTTCCACCTCCGCCACATTTACTTTTCAAAATTTTCCCTAAAGCTTTTAAATCATCATCAGAACCTATGAATCCTTCAATTAATGTAACTTCTTTTCCAGCACGTTGTTTTCTATCGATTGAAACATACATTTTTTGTTGATTATTAGAGAGTGTTTCAACATCTTCGTCTTCTATATTATCATAACTGAAGTTTGGATTAGTTGAATATACAACGTTGATTCTTTCTTTCTTTGCCATAATAAGTGCTTTTTATTGATTTTCGAATGCTTAAAATTATCATAAAAAAATGACAATGTTATAGTTCTCAAATTATTTTAAGCCAGATTTTTCTTTGTTCTAGTTCAAAAGTTAAAATCTGTAATTCTAAGATTTAGGACATTTTTTACAATAAACGCCATTTTTTTTATATTTCTTGCAGCATTTCTTTTTTAAAGGGCATATAAAGTTCAATTGTTCAGAACGATTTTCTTCATTCAGTATAATTAAAACTTTTTTATCCATATTTTTTTATTTAGAATAATTCTAAACAAAAATAATAGATTTATTCTAAAATTGCAATACGTTGAAATAAAAAATAAAGATTTTTTAATAGGTGACATCCTTTTTAGAGTATACGATCTAAAATTACTTCAACTGAAAAAAGTGATTGTGATTCTGAAAGTGTCGTTATTGAATAATTTAGCTGATTGTTTGATTTCATTTTCATAGTAATAAAACCTAAGCCAGCTCCTCCTTTTTCTGAAAACATGTCTTCTGTTAAAACTTTTGTATATAACATTTTTAAGTTACTTGGAGATAAAGAATTTAAATTATCAATATGAGAAACAATTGTATGAACATCAATCGAGTTAATAATGTTTCCTAAATTTAATTTATACGTATCTTTTTCTTTTGCTATTAAAACAAAGGCAATTTGTTTGCCATTTTCATCTTTTTCACCATGAGCACGAATGTTTTGTAAACCCTCAATTAATATGGAAAAAACACGTTTGATAAGAATCTTTTTGTCGCCAACAGAACTCATTAATTCTTCATTTCCTTCTACTAAACTATTGATTAGGTCTTGTGAAAAAACACCGCAATGAGAAATTAAAATTACTCTTTTTTCAACGGAAACATAGCGTTCCATACAATTCATGAAGAATTGTTGAATTTGATCAGCTATTAAGTTTTCTTTTATTTCCATTTTATAGTCAAGCGTTCTCTTAGGAGGCTAAATTATTTTAAATAATTTAATATTCCTAGACTATTCAATTTTATTTTTTTTGTTACTTATTTAACAATCCTTTATAAGTACCTTGTTTTCAAGGGTGTTTTAACGTTATTTGTTCCATTATTTGGGCGACAGCCGGACAAATTTCTGAATTTTTACCTGTTAAAGTCAATAATTGTGACATGTTTTTACGATCTGTGTGTGGATATTCTCTACATGCTAAAGGCCTATCTTCATAAATATCACATTTGTTATCTGCTCCTAAAAAAGTACATGGTGAAGATTTTAATACATAATCTCTGTCCTCATCCATTCTTAAATAAGTAGAGATGAATTGAATTTCTGTTGTACGAAATCTTTTAGAAATTCGCTTAATATCGATGTCTCTAAAAATAGGGCTAGTTGTTTTACAACAGTTTGCACAAACCAAACAATCGATTTTATTAAATGCTTTAGTATGAAGGTCAGCAAATAAATCGTCAACAAATTTTGGTTTTTTCTTTTTTAATCGTTGAAGTGTTTTTTCATTGACTTTTCTATTCTCGATTGCTAAGTTTATATCTTCTTGGTATTTCATCTTTTTTAATGTTTGATTTATCCATAAAATCCTATGTTTATGAATAAAAGGTATTTATATTTGTTACAAATTTAATTAAAACATGGATAAGTTCGATTTAATTATTCTTGGAGGTGGGCCTGCAGGATATGCAGCAGCAATGAGAGGAATTGATTTCGGTAAAAAAGTTTGCTTGATTGAAAGAAGTCGAGTAGGTGGATCTGGGGTTTATAATGGTGCCTTATCTTCAAAAACTATGTGGGAGTTATCTTCTCGTATAGCGAATGTCAATAATATGATTGTTTCAAATGGTAGAAATAAATTTGAAATGCCTTGGGTTGATGTGCAAAAAACGTTAGATGAAGCTGTGTTTGAAAGAAAATTTCAATATTCGTGTCATATTAAATTACTACAAACAGAATCGATGCATAAACTCTTACATTACGAAAGAGGGGATGGAATGTTTGTTTCTAAAAATGAAATTAAAATATCTCATGAAGGAACTGAAAAAGTCGTTTGGGGAGAAAATATAATTATTGCTACGGGGAGTCGTCCTAGAATGATTCCAAATATTGTTTGCGATCACAAAACTATTTTAACAAGTGATACAATTGAGCACATCGAAGATTACCCTAAAAGTTTGGTTATTGTTGGTGCTGGTGTTATCGGATGTGAATATGCAACAATGTTCTCTAATTTTGGTAAAACAAAAGTGTATATCATTGACCGTCAAGATAGAATATTACCTTTTGAAGATGAAGATGTTTCTTCTTTAGTTGCTTCTAATTTAGAAAGTAAAGGAGTTGTTATTCATCACAATGCTTCTTTAGAAAGAATGGTAACTATCGGGAATGAGGTTGAATATGAGTTGTCTTATCCTGATGGTTCGAGAGAAATTATTCGTGTTGAAAAAGCATTGCTTTCCATAGGAAGAGTCCCAAATATTGAGAACATAGGTATGGAAAATGCGGGTGTTTTGATGTCGAAAAGAGGTGTTCATATTGGTGATACTGATACGCGTACAAATATTCCTAATATATATGCAGTAGGAGATGTTTCAGGAAGAATTGCTTTAGTAAATGTTGGAGAAATTGAGGGAAGACATGCTGTTGAAAAAGCATTTAATGTGAATAAAGCTCCTTTAAGCTACGATAATATTTGTACAATTATGTTTCTTCAACCTGAAGTTGCATCTGTAGGAGTAAATGAACAGTATTGTATTGAAAATAATATTCCTGTTAAGATTGTTAAGGTTGACTATTCAGTAATAGCCAGAGCAATTGCCATGCGACAAATACAAGGCTTCTTTAAAATTATTGTAACCAACGATGCTGAAATGAAAATTTTAGGAATGAGAGTTATAGGTGAACATGCCTCAACAGCTATTCAAGGTGTCGCTTTATTAATAAAAATGAATGCTTCAATTGAAGCGTTAGCGGAATTAATTCATCCTCATCCATCCATTGTCGAAGGGATTCAGGAATGTGCAAGAATGTTGCT
>CANJKA010000082.1 GCA_947474675.1 Flavobacteriales bacterium | reverse complement strand
TACACCTTATGCCGTAACTCACGCAGCGATTGATATGAGTCTTAAGGCATATTATGAGCACTACGGATTTCCAGTTATATATTCACGATTTGCTAATTTTTACGGCCCAGGTCAACAGTTGTACAGAATCATTCCCCGAACAATTATTTATGCACTTACTCATAGAAAGTTACAACTTCATGGTGGAGGGCATGCTGTTCGAGCTTTCATCTATGGAGAAGATGTTGCGAACGCTATTATTCGCGTAATGGAAAAGGGGATTTCTGGCGAGGCGTATCATTTTTCCCCAGATGACTTTTATTCTATACGCGAAGTAGTTTCATCGATTGCAACATATTTGAATGTTGATTTCGACGAACTTGTAGAAATCTCGCCTGATCGACCTAGTAAGGATCAAGCCTATCTTATGGATTCAACGAAAGCGAAAAACGAATTAAGCTGGAAACCTGCTGTTAGTTTAATGACAGGAATCGAAAAAACTACCGATTGGGTTTCATCTAATCTTGATGTGATAAATAGCTTACCTCTTGAGTATATCCATAAGGCATGAAATGACGTATTCAAGTTTTAAAATTACAAATTTTCTACCCGAGCAATATCTTAAGACGAATAAATTAGATATAAATCATAATTATCTTTCAAATCAGTTTTCAGACTATGAAGAGATTTTTTCTAAAATACGGGAAGTTGTAGTTCGTGGTGACTTTACCTTAGGCAAAGATGTTGACTTACTAGAAGAAGAATTTGCCACACTTTGCAAAACAAGTTATGCTGTATCAGTAGCCAGTGGAACTGACGCACTTTTTCTAAGTTTAAAAGCTTTGGGGATTGGTGAAGGTGATGAGGTTATTACTACCCCCTTCACATTTTTTGCCACAGTAGGCGCCATTGTGACGTCTGGTGCAAAACCTGTATTTGTTGATATACAAGATGACTACAATATAGATCCTTTTGCGATAGAGGCAAATATTACAAAAAAGACCAAGGCTATCATGCCGGTTCATTGGTCTGGCCGTCCCTGTGAAATGGACGTTATAGAGAAAATAGCGGCTAAACATGGCATTCCTGTTATAAGTGATGCTTGTCATGCTATAAATGCTAGATACAGGGGTAGACAAGCTGGAGAACTCGGAACTATTGCATGCTTTAGTTTTCATCCATTAAAAAATCTAAATGTTTGGGGGGATGGAGGTATTATTGCAACTAACTCGAGTGAAATAGCTAATAAGCTACGACTTATTCGTAATCATGGTTTAATAAATCGAGACAATTGTCAAATATTCTCATATAACTCCCGCCTAGATACTATTCAGGCAGTAGTTGCTAGGCATATGTTAAAAAAAATTAATCATATTACCCAAAGGCGTATTGAAAACGCGGAGTATTTTGATCAAGCATTGAGTCAAATATCGGGAATTTCAATTCCCGCTCGCGCTGAGCATATTTCTGAGGTTTTTCACATTTACTCTCTTCTATATGATGATAGGGATAGCCTACAGAAGTTTCTTGTTTCCAATGGTGTTGACGCTAAAATTCACTATCCCATACCCATGCATTTACAACCAGCGGCATTGTTTTTAAATCACAAATTTGGAGATTTTCCTAAAGCTGAGTTTGTAGCTAGTAAAACCATGTCGTTGCCAGTGCACGAATTTGTTACAAAAAATCAACAAGACAGAGTAGTCAAACTGATTAAAGAATTTTATGGCTAAACCGAATGAGATTCCATTTGTCAGCCTTACTCGTCAGTTCCAGGCGTTAGAGGTTGAGCTTACGCAGGTATTTTTAGATGTTGGGCGAAGTGGAGTTTATATACTTGGAGAAAGTGTTGATCAATTCGAGCAAGCTATTGCAGAGTATTGTGGAGCTAAGTTTGCAATTTCTGTGGCAAATGGTTCAGATGCACTATTTCTATGTTTAAAGGCCATGGGCGTAGGTCCTGGAGATGAGGTTATAACAGCAGCAAATTCGTTTATAGCTTCTACTTGGGTCATTGTTGCAACTGGAGCGAAACCTGTTCTTGTAGATGTATGTTCAGACTTAAATATTGACCCCTTGGAAGTCGAAAAAGCTATTTCATCGAAAACAAAAGTCATTATTCCAGTTCATCTTGCTGGGCGTTCAGCAGCAATGGACGATATTAATGCTATTTCTGAAAAAGCCGGTTTGTATGTACTGGAAGATGCTGCTCAGGCAATTGGTGCTCGGTATCACGGTAAACCAATTGGTTCTTTGGGAAGTGCTGCAGGGTTTAGCCTACACCCACTTAAAAATTTAGGAGTTTACGGTGACGGAGGTTTTATAACAACAAGTGATGAGATCTTAGCAAATAAACTTCGTCTTCTTCGTAATCATGGATTACGAACAAGAAATGATTGTGAAATTTGGGGGTATAACTCTCGACTCGACACTATTCAGGCTGCCTTTGCATTGGTTAAGCTAAAACACTTAGACACATGGAACGAGCGATGCCGACAAATTGCAAAATATTACCGCGAAAGTCTTGTAGATTATGTTGATGTTCCCAAAGATCAAAAATGGGAGCAAAATGTTTACCATAACTTTGTTATTACAACTTCTTTACGAGATGAATTGCAAATTTATCTCAGGGAAGCAGGAATTGGATCCGCTATTCACTACCCTATTCCTATTCATCTTCAGCCCGCTGCTAAAGATCTAGGGTATAAAGTAGGTAGCTTTCCAAAGGCTGAAGAGCTGGCCTGTACGATGCTTAGTCTTCCTATTTATCCGGAATTGCTAGATTCGGAGGTTGAGCGTGTGGTCACAAAGGTTAAGGAATTTTATGTATAGGTTATTTTTAAAAGCGACTATAGCTACACATAAACAAAATTTCAATATTGGAAAATGTTTTAGTGTTGTGTATTAAAAAATATTTATGAAATCGAAATTCACTGAATGGGATGTAGGCTACTTTAACAATGTAGCAGGTAGGAATGAATTGCCTAAGCGCTCTATAAGTCAACGTTTGATTTCTTGGGAGCTTGACGATAATTATTACGATGGCAGTAGAGATGTTGGGTATGGTGGGTTTACGAACGATGGGCGTTGGGATAATTTGGTTTTAAAAATGATAGATCACTTTTCAATTTCCTCATCTGGGACTATTATTGATCTTGGGTGTAAAAAGGGATTTATTTTAAAGTCTTTTAAAAAGCATCTACCAAGAGCTAATTTAATGGGGATTGAAAATCATCCATATCCTATTCAAAGTGCTGAAATAGATATAGCTCCTTACCTTAGACTGGGATCCCTTTTTGAAATTCCTTGCCATGATAATTCGGTTAGTTTTTTAATTAGTTTTTCTGCTATTTATATGCAGAACTTAGGCGATGTGGTTAAAACCTTGAGGGAAATTATGCGTGTTTCAAATGGAAGGTCTTATATTACCGTTGGAGCGTACAGTGATGAATTGGAGAGAGCGGCATTTCTTGATTGGACCTTAATTGGAACAACTGTTTTGAGCAAAGATGAATGGAGCCAAGTTTTTGATTATGCTGGATATACTGGCTCTGTTTTCTTTACAACACCCACTGTTTTGGGTTTAACTCCACAAAAATGAAAGTAATTGATTTTGTAGGGTCAGAGTTAACGCAAAAACCTTGGGGAGAAGAGTATCTTGTTTGTAGAACTGAGAGTGCTGCTTTATGGTGCTTATCCCTTAATAAAAATACATCTACCTCATTTCATTGTCACCCACTTAAGCGAACTGGTTATGTAGTTCTTAATGGTAATGTCAATATTGAATTCATGAGTAGCAATCGCAATTTAAATACTGGCGAATTTATCAACTTTAGGCAGGGATTGTTCCATAAGACTACAGCGCTTTCAGAGCGGGCACTTATTCTGGAAATCGAGTCACCAGACAATAAGGCGGATTTACTAAGGTTAGAAGATTCATCTGGCAGAAAATCTTCAAATCTAGAGATTCCTGTCGAACAATTAAATCAAAATAAGAAATTGCCTTTTTTTGCGGCTTTTAATGAGATATTAAACTGCGGTTCAAAAGTCCAAATTTTTGAAATAACATTGTCTTTGGTAAAATTTAGTAGTTTTAAAGAGGTAAAAGATAAATCTATTGGTAGTAATTTCTTAATGTTACTCCATGGCACTTTTTTTACTAACCACACCTATCCTCTATCTAAGCCACAGCGACTTTTAGGCTCAGGTGATGTTATAAGTGTAGTTAACTTGATAAGAATGAAGCATGTGATTGATTTCTCAAATGCTTGTATTTATGCCATCCTTTTTGAAGTGCCTTAAGTGTCGACCAACAATTTTGTATATCCGGGGGAGAACTTAGCAGCTATTCTTGTTGCCAAGAAACGCATAAAGCTAATGACCCTTAATGATCCAGTTTTAACTGATTACCAAGTGAGAGTAAATATACAAGAATCAGCAATTTGCGGTACTCAACTTGGTGAATGGAATCAGACGAGAGGACTAGATAATTATCTACCACATTGTTTCGGTCATGAAGCAGTAGGATATGTTCTTGAGGTGGGAAGACTTGTTGATGGTCTGCAGGAAGGAGATAGAGTTGTAGTAACTTGGATGAAAACACACGCAATGACCGATAGTATTTCTAATTTTATGGAGATAGCTAGTGGAAAAACAGTAAATTTTGGTGAATGTTGCACTTTCATTAGACGTGGAGTATTTCCTGTAAACCGAATTATAAAAATAGACGATTCTTTGGAGAACTCTACCGCAACATTACTCGGTTGTGCATTTTTGACAGCCTTTGCCGCTTTAAAGCGAGCTACAAATGGTATTACTTGCATTGACCGAGAGATTGCCATTGTAGGATCTGGCGGGATAGGGCTTGCAGTGGCACTCTTAGCTAAGGCCTTTAACATCCGTGCAACCTGTATTGACTTACCAAATGTTATAAATGATCTTAAAAATGATAATTTTGAAGTTGAATTTCTTTCTACAACGGAATCCGAACTAAATCGATTCCAATATTTTCCTATCGTGATCATTTGTTCTGGCGCGGTAGCCGCTTTTGAGCTTGGTGAGCAATTACTGCAGCGAAATGGTGGATCCATGTTTATTGTCGGCAATCCTCCTTTTGGATCAAAAGTGGAATTTGATGTTAAGCCACTTCTTTATGGCAGAGAAATCATTGGGGTTGGTGAAAAAGACGTACATTTGCCAGAAGACATAATAGATCTTGTAGATTTAATAAAGTCAGGACGTCTTGATGCAAACAAACTGATACGGAAAAGCTATCCTCTATCAAATATTAATGATGCGTTTAAGGCTGCTAGTTCGGGATTTGGTGGTAGGACTGTTATTAATATTCAATATTAAAAATCACAGGAGACGAATTGAGCAATTTCAATGGTAGACGTATTCTTATTCTAGGAGGCAGTAGAGGTTTGGGTGCGGCTTTATGTGTTTGGCTTATTGAGAAAGGTGCTGATGTATTGTGTGTTGGCAAATCTAAGCCTAGTTACCAAATCACAACTAAGGTAAATTCTCTACAACTTGACTTATCTAAAAGTCAAAACGTCAGACGTTTGATAGAAGAAGCTAAAAAATATCAGCCTGACTCAATCATACATTGCTTAGGGGGTGGCTTCAAGCGTTCAAGCGATACTATATCTAAGGAAGATTTTCTTTATCTATTGAACCTAAACTTTTTGATTTCATTAGAAGTAAATAACGCTTTATTGCCTAACATGCTTAAAAATAACAAAGGTTGGATAATACATTTAGGAAGTGTTGCTACACTGGAATTAACCGCATCGATGGGTTACACATGTGTTAAATCTTTAATTAAACCTTATGTTAGGCATATGGGGAAAAAATACATATCTAAAGGAGTTTACTTCTCTGGTGTAAATTTAGGTGCTATGACAGGTTATGGGGGCGCTATGGATAGGCTAAGCGAAGATCACAAAGACTTATTTGAGAATTTTCTTGAAAATCGAAGACCGACTAGAAGGAGCACACCTGTTGAGGAATTATTTCCATACTTTAATTTACTTTTAAGTGAAAGTGCAAAAGTGCATGCTAGTAACATGATAAGTATAAATGAGGCTGAGGGATTTTCAATATGATTGGTACATCAGTACGGCTTGCCGATTACGTAGCTGACTTTGTTGCTACAAATTTGGGTGTGAAAACAGTATTCACCGTAACAGGTGGCGGTGCAATGTACTTAAATGATGCTTTTGGTAAGCATGCAAGAATAAAGTATATTCCAATGCACCACGAGCAAACAGCATCAATGGCTGCTGAGGGATATTACCGTGAAACTGGTTGCATTGCTGTGTGCCAAGTCACTACCGGTCCTGGAGGCACTAATGCAGTGACTGGATGTGCAGGGGCTTGGGTTGATTCAGAAGCTGTTTTATTCATATCTGGTCAAGTGGAGTCAGTTTCTATCGCTAACATTGAAAGTCGACAAACAGGTGTGCAGGAGCTAGACATTGTCTCAATGGTAAAAGGTATTACCAAGGCAAGTGTAAAGCTCACTGATCCTACTATGATTAGATACGAGCTGGAGAGATTAACAAGTTTAGCAACTTCTGGGCGCTTTGGACCAGTTTGGATTGATATTCCCCTAGATCTACAGAACTTTAAGATTGATGACATAGAAAAACTTCCGAGCTTTAAGCCTTTAATTGAAGACAAGAGGATTGCAAACCTTAAGGCAACTCGTTTTAGAAAGGCTGCAGCTGTATTTAAGGCAAGTAAAAGGCCTTTAATATTGATTGGTAATGGTTGTAGACATGCAATTCCTGAGCTGTTGAAATTTCTAAGTAAATGCAATGTGCCAGTAATAACAGGTTGGAATGGGCGTGATATCGTTGGAAATAGCTCAAATCTAATATTAGGCTCTGCTGGATTATTTGGTAACAGGGCTGCTAATTTGGCAGTACAAAAGAGTGATCTATTACTAGGCCTAGGGTACCGTTTTTCTGTACCTCAGATTGGTTACGATCCTTCATACTATGCACCAGATTCAACTGTTGTTTCTGTTGAGATTGATCATGCTGAACTTACAAAGATTGGTGGATTTATTGACTTACCACTAAACAGCTCAGTAGAGGACTTTATTTCCTATTTCAACAAACTAGATCAACCGGTTTTCCAAGAAAACTCCAAAGGATGGCTAGATTGGTGTGAGTATTTAAAAAATAAGAATTTTGATCCATCCCCAAATAATAAAGAAGCCATTAATTCTTTTGATTTTAATGTCAAACTTAGCGACTTCCTATTTCCTGGAGATACTATTGTCACAGACATGGGAACAAGCTTCACATGCACACACCAAGATTTAAAATTAAAGCCAGGTGTTAAACTTTTCACTTCTAGTGGAGTTGCCGCTATGGGGTTCGGGTTACCTGGAGCTATAGGTTGTAGTCATGGTAAATTAAGTAGTAATTCGCAAGGTAGAACAATTCTAATATCAGGAGATGGCGGCTTAATGTTTAATTTGCAGGAGCTACAGACAATTGTTACATTTGGTTTAAATATTAAAATAATAATTTACGAAAATGGTGGCTACCTGACGATGAAACATATGCAAGAAGCTCGTTTCAATAGGCTTGTAGGTTCTGAAGAGGGTTCATACTTACAATGCGCAGATTTTAAAAAAATTAGTAACGCTTTTGGAATAGAAGCACTCGAAGTAAGCGATCCCTTAAAATTGTCTGAATCGTTGAACTGGTTATTTGAGGGCTTTTTTGGACCAAGGCTTTTAGTAGTTCATCTTAACCCTTGGCAAGCTTTAGTTCCACGGGTTCAAACGCGTTCAGACGAAACTGGTCGACTACTTCCGCCAAGTATTGATCAAATGTTTCCCGAGTTAAATAAGGAATTGGAAGCAGAAGTAATTGAAAATTACAGATTAATGGTCCAGCGATAGTTAACCTAAGGTGATAAGTTCTTTAAAATACGAGGAGAATATGAAAAATAACACTTTATCTGAATTTTGGAGTCAATTTAAGGTAAATCAAAGAAAAATTTACTATAGAAATTATGAAATCATTGAAAATGATGAGCTTTCTAAAATAATTAAATCAGATGTGAGTTCGCTTAGATTTTGCGAAAATATAACAAAAGGAAGTTGTTTTATTATTAAAAACGTGTTTTCATATGAAATGCTAAAAAAAATGAGGTTCTATTCAGAAAAATTCAGATCTCAAAACGATGAAAAGTTTAACAAAATAGTAGATGGGGTATCTGATTTTCACCGTATTATTGATAAAGAAAAGGCGAAACTATATTCTCTGTATGCAATAAAACATTCACACTATATGTTTCGTTGGAATGCTACAAACCCAGATGCGAAACTGATTTGGGCTGAAATAGATTCTTATTGGAGTAAGATGAAATATTTAGGAGGATTTTCAAATAACGAGTACGTCAATAACCTTCCATCTCAAGGTCCCACCGACCGGATCCAATTTGTTCATTACCCAGCAAATGGCGGTGTACTTCACGATCATGTTGATCCCGACCATAACCAAAAGTTTGTAATTGGAGTCAATATGTCCAAACGAGGAGTTGATTATGAAAAAGGTGGATTTTATACCCTAGATGCCAAAAATAAAAAGATTGATTTTGAATTGCTTGTATCTCCTGGCGACGCACTTGTTTGTGACGCGCGTTTGATTCATGGCGTTTCAACTGTAGACATGAAAAACTTGGAAACTATACCAGAGTGGAATATAGATTCGGGCCGGTGGTATCTCGGTCTATATACAAATGATTCTGATTACAAGACTCGCGTTACTGCGACAAATTTAGAACCCAGTTGAATATTATACCCTACTCAAAAATATAGAAACAAAATGAATTTACCATCATTATTTATAGAAACTACAGAATCAGTAGCAGATAAAAATATGCCTATTATTCGTGATTATTTAACTAAGCAATTTCCTGCAGGAATCGGAAAAGTTCTCTTTATAATTCCTCCAGATGCTGATGAAAATACATTTAATTTTCAAACTGCAAAACGTGGAAGGTATTGGAATTTTCCACCATATGGTGCTGGTGTTCTTGCGACGCTATTCTGCGAAATTGAAACTAATGGTATGGAGAAAAGAGATTGTAAAATTCTTAATCTTAATCAAAATATGTTGGAAGCTGTCACTAACAATGCAGGTACAAATGGATTTTCTTATAATGAAGTGATAAAAAATTCATTAGAAAATATTAATTTCTCACCAGATTTGATATGTTTCTCTGTTATGTTTTCGCAAACGCATGAATCATTAAAGCATGTTCTAGCCGAGTTGAAAACACACACAATACTTAATAAAGCACCAATTGCAATTGGAGGTGTGCACATCACAAATGCTTTTGTAAATATTTCAACACGTGAGAAATTGCTTCAAGACCTATCTGGTGTCAAATTTTTATTTACATACGAGTGTGAGCAAAGTTTTAAGGATTTTGTTTGTGTAGTTGAAGGAGACCAAATTTGCAATTTAAGTCAAGTTTATATTGCTGATTTAGATCAATATCAATCCAATAAATCTGTTCCTAACAGCAAATTATTAGACGTTATTCCAAAATATGAAATTATGGAAATATCAAAACTTTCCAAATTTGGTAAGATCGGATCATTTTATTGCCATACTACACCTGATACTAAAATAGCTACGATCGTCTCCAATCGAGGATGCCGTGCTCAATGTACATTTTGTTCAGTAAGAAACTTTAATGGAGTAGGCGTAAGGCACCGAAGCATTGAATCTATCATAAAAGAACTGAAAATTTTGAGATATGGATATGATATTAAACATATTATGTGGCTTGATGATGATATTTTTAAGGACTCAAAAAGAACAGTTGATATGTTTAATGCAATTGCAAACGAAAACCTTGGAATGACATTCGATTGTTCAAACGGTGTAATTGCAGCATCTTGCACTGATGAAATCTTGTCAGCGAGTGCTAGAGCGGGTCTCATCGGACTTAATATTGGAATGGAATCCGGCAGTAAGAAAATACTAAGAGAAATTAAAAAACCTGGAACACCTGCAACTTTTTTAGAAGCCGCAGAAAAACTCAAAAAATATCCAGAAATAAATTCCAGAGTTTTCTTAATGATTGGTTTTCCTGGCGAAACATACAAAGATATCTTAGATACCTTTGAGGTAGCTCGTGAAATGTCCTTGGATTGGTACAATATTACGATACTGCAACCCCTACCAAATACGCCAATATTTGACTCAATGGTTGCTCAAGGTTACATTGATCCTTCAAAGGTTGATTTTTCTTCAATTCGATATAATAGTGGGGGATTAGGGAAGCATCAGTCTAATAAGAATGTCAATTTGAAGGATGTCGCATCCGTTGATTTTATTAAGATTTTTCAAGAGCATAATTTGAACGATGTACCAGAAGCGGATGAACTTGATAAGATTTGGGCATTTATGAATTATCATCTAAATTTCAAGCCCCTATTGTTTGAAACGCGTGAAATTAAACTTAAGCAGAAATTGGAATACATTCAGAACCTTTGTGATATTGTTGTTCCAGAAAATGCATTCGCTCAATATTTTAGAATCTCACTACTAAATAAAATGGGAAGTGGCGTTGGTCAAAAAGAAATAGATAATCTTCGAGAATATGTATTAGGAAACACTTTTTGGGAAAAAAGGTTTGTAGAGCTCGGACTTGATTTTAATATATTATTTTAAAAATGTAGTTTAGAATAATTTTGGTTATAAATAATTCAAACTCTATTACGATTAATAATAAAAATTATTAATTTTAAAAATGAGCTAAAAGACTTTTTTTGAAAAAATTCCAAATTAAATAATATTAAAGATGCCAAAATATAAATAAACTTTAAAAAGTAGAAGATTAATCTAGATATTAAATGTTCATTTATAGAAATATAGGATGTAAAAAATAAAAAAAGCAAAAGAATAATTTAGGGGCTTAGGAAGAAAACTGGATTAGAGAGGATTTTCTCTCAGTAACTTTAACAGAGCCAAATAAAGATTTTCATGTCGATGGTTGAATCTAAATTCTGTCTCCTTCAAGTGCAATTCAAATTTACTTTTTTTAACTCCGTTAAATTTAACCAAACGATGCTTTGCAAAACTCCAAAACGATTCAATTCCGTTGACGTGCTTTGAACCTCTGACAAACTCATTATTTCCATGATTTACCCTAAAGTGCTTATCAACACCGATGTCAACCAGGCCGTCATAGCCTCGCCATCCATCGGTGTGAATGATGCTGTTGGGGTCCACTTTCCCTCTGATTATGGCTTGCAGCGTCGATTTGGAAGCGTCTGGAACAATTTCCATGTAAATACTGACCCCTCGTTTGAGAAGACCAAAAACAATAGTCTTTCCACCAGCCCCTCTGCCTCTTTTGCCTCTGATTCTTTTGGCTCCAAAGTAGGACTCATCGGCTTCAATTTCACCGCAAAATGGAGATTGAGTCATACAAAATTCAAACACTCGATGCCTAATTTTCTGAAAGATCTCATTGGTGCTTCTTACAGACACACCACACAGCTCAGCGGTGTCAGTTGCGGTCAAATCAAGGGCAAAATGGCGAACAATTTGTCGAAATTTGGCTTCGCTGATTTTCGAACGGCGATAATACCTATTTTTTCCAATCATTTCAAGAAGTTAACATATTTTAAGAATATGTTTGCTTCCTAAGCCCCTAAAATAATAATATAGAATTTACACTAAATAATTTCTGTAAAACATTAATATTAAAAATATTGATAATTTTATACAAAGAATTTAAAATAAAGATTTAATTACTTGGATATTAAAAAGAATTTCTGAAAGAACCTATGCAAAATATAACTGTGAATGATCCTGAATCAAAGAAATTTAGTAATATAAAAACTAATGAAACTTTCAGGAAACATTTTTTAACACCAGGACCATATTACACAAATTATCCAACTCATGGACATTGGAAGACCGGTGTTAATGATGAAAAATGGCGTGATTATGCAATGAAATATTTTCATCAATATCCCAATGCGCCGTTGCATTTGTATCTACATGTGCCTTTTTGTGCAAAAATATGTTACTACTGTATTTGTAACGTTAAGATTACAAATGATCGTGAAAAAATGGTTCAATTTACTGACTATGTTTGTAAAGAAATAGAGCTATATAAATCATTTTTTTTGGAGTTAGGAGTAAAACCAAACATTAAAGAAATACATTTCGGAGGGGGTACTCCAGCGCATCTACCAATTGATCAAATAAAGCGCGTGGTTGATGCCTTAAATTCTTTAGTTGATATAAGCTCACTAGAGGAATTTGCTATTGAAATAGACCCTAGAGTTATGAATAAAGATCATTTCTACGAATATGCAAAAATGGGAATTGATCGAATTTCTTTTGGTGTGCAGGACTTTAATCCTGAAGTTCAGTCTGTAATAAATAGAGTTCAACCCTTTGAACTAGTACAAAGCTTAATGGATTTAAATATAAGAAAATTATTTACAGGTTTCAACTTTGACCTATTGTATGGTTTACCCCTGCAAACGCCTGAAAGATGGAAAAAAACCCTAGATATGGTTTTAACTCTATCACCTGAGAGAATAACTTTACTTAAATATGCGCATGTTCCAGATGTAAAAAAACATATGAAACTTATTCCATTGGAGCATCTTCCTCCTACAAATATTTTACCTGATATGTTTATAGATGCTGTAGAAACGTTTACAAAAAATGGGTACGAATGGTTCGGTATAGACAATTTTGCTAAGCCAAGTGATGTAATGTCGAAAGCTAAATATGAAGGTAAATTAGGTAGAAATTTTGGTGGTTATACGACTGGAAATGTTTCAGATATGATCTCAATTGGTCCTACCGCAACAGCAACACTCGGAGCTTCATATTTTCAAAATCTTTACGATCTTAGAGATTATTACTCGTCAATTGACAAATCAAGGCTACCAATTTTTAGAGGACATATTCACGACGGGGATGATCCACTAAGGCGAGAAATAATTTTTCAAATTATTTGTAATAGAGTGATCAAAATTAGTGAAATAGAGAAAAAGTATAAAATTAATTTTCATGATATCTTTGAAGATGAAATTAACAGTTTGAGAGAATTGGAAAGTCAAGGCGTTCTTTACTTTAACAATGAAAAAATTGTTCTAACTGAAATGGGACATTTCTTAACAAGAAATGTGGCTCAAATCTTTGATAAATATAATGTTAATCCGCTTGAATATAAAATCACGGGCCCGTGATTTTAAAACTAATTTATTTGTTAATTACATTTAAGATTAGATTATTCAAGTAAATGTTCTAAACAAAGCCGATAAATCTATATATTTAGCAGTAAAAAATGATGGAAAATTACAATACTATAATTTTTGACTTAGATGGTACATTGATTAATTCAATGGATCAACATTATTTTGCGTGGTCGGAAATACTCAAAGATGAGGGTATTGTAATTAGTCAAATTCAGTTTAATAAATTAGAAGGAATGAATATCTATGAATTAATGAAGAGATTAACAAAGATTAGTGATGAAAAAAAAATAAAACTTATGGTTGCTAATAAAGACAAGATATTTATAGAAAATTATGTATTTAAAGTAAATCCAGGTGTTGAGGATTTACTCGAAAGAATTAAAAAATTGAAAATCCAGTGTGGGATAGTTACAGCATCTTCGAAATTCAGAATAGAACAAACAATACCATTAACTTTTAGAAATAAGTTTTCAGTAATAATCACTAGCGATGATAAAGGCCCCGGAAAACCCGATCCATGGCCATATATTCAAGGATTAAAAAAGTTAGGTAGTAATACAGAAAAGACACTCGTTTTTGAAAATGCTCCATTAGGAGTTAAGTCTGCGAAAGCAGCTGGTTTAACTTGCATTGGAATAGGTACAACAGTTAATAGGCTGTCTTTGAAGGAGGCAGATTATTTTTATAGTGACTTTGATGAATTTAACGAAGTTAGTTTAAAAGAATAGAAAATTTTAAAAAGTTACTAACCATGCGCAAATTTACTCTTGTTCTAGTAACAGGTCATTTTAATATTTTACACCCAGGGCACTTACGCTTATTCCACTCTGCAAAGGAATTAGGTAATCGTCTCATTGTTGGAGTTTTAAGTGATAGAGTTTCAGGCTCTGCAGCTCTGATACCAGAAAATTTACGTTTAGAAGGTGTTCGAAGTAATATTTATGTAAATGAAGCATTTATTGTAGACGAGCCAATTCAAGACCTAATAAGTAAACTTAGGCCAGATATTGTGGTTAAGGGTAAAGAGCATGAACTGCTTCAAAACATTGAGTCAGCTGCATTAGAACATTATGGTGGGCGTTTAATATTTACTTCAGGGGAATCAATATTTTCTTCTTTAGATTTAATCCAAAGGGAATTCAAAGCTTTTGATCGTCTATCCATTAGGCTTCCCTTGGAGTTTCTTAATCGACATAATATAGGAAAAGAAAGATTAATAAAGTTATTAAAAAATTTTAAAAATTTAAAAATATGTGTCATTGGTGATCTGATAATTGATGAATACATAACTTGTGAGCCCCTAGGAATGTCTCAAGAGGATCCAACAATTGTAGTTATTCCTGTTGATTGCACCCGTTTTTTAGGTGGTGCAGGTATAGTAGCTAGTCATGCTGTTGGCTTGGGTGCGGAAGTGAAGTTTTTTTCAGTATCTGGAAATGACATAACTAGAGAGTTTGCCCTTGAGGTACTGGCTTCATCTGGAGTTGACGCGTGTTTATTAGTTGATAACAATCGACCAACAACTCTTAAGCAGCGTTACCGAAGCAAAGGGAAAAGTCTTTTACGTGTAAGTAATTTGCATCAGGGAACAATTTCTGCAGATTTGCAAAAAAAATTGATTTCAGAAGTAGAAAAATCATTAGGTGATGCTGATTTACTAGTTTTTTCAGACTTTAATTATGGATGCTTACCTCAACCATTAGTTGATCAACTAATATTACTCGCTAAGAGTCGAGGAGTAATGATTGCCGCTGACAGCCAATCATCTTCACAAGTTGGTGATATTAGTCGTTTTAAACAAATTGATCTTATTACACCAACAGAGCGAGAAGCCCGAATAAGCACTAGAAATCGAGAGGATGGATTAGTTATATTGGCTGAAAAGCTTAAAGATCAAGCCCAGCCAAAACATATTTTACTAAAACTTGGTGAAGAGGGTTTACTAGTTCATACTGGATGTGAACAGGATAAATTTTGGTCAACTGATAAAATAGAAGCTTTGAATAGTGCTCCAAAAGACGTAGCTGGTGCCGGAGATTCTTTATTAATAACAAGTGCAATGACTTTAGCATGTAAAGGAACTATTTGGGAGGCCGCTTGTTTGGGCTCAATTGCCGCAGCGGTACAAGTTGGACGGTTAGGTAATATACAGATCAGAACAGAAGAGCTAATTAAAGAACTATCTTAATGAGAGCCATATTATTAGCTGCTGGCTTTGGGACCCGTTTACTACCGTTAACTAAGCATCTTCCTAAGTGTTTAGTTAGAATTAACGATAAACCATTATTAGGTATTTGGATAGATAAAATAATTGATTCAGGCCTTGGACCCGTGCTGATAAATACGCATTACTTATCAGGTGCAGTAGTGGATTTTACAGAACATAACGTACATAATAAACAACTAAATACCGTTTACGAACAAGAATTACTTGGAACAGCAGGAACGTTGATTAAAAACATTAATTTCTATCAAGGAAAGGATGGATTATTAATACACGCTGATAATTATTGTTTAGATAATTTAAGTATATTAATAAAAGCGCATAAAAATCGACCTTCGGGATGTTTAATGACAATGATGACATTTAGAACAGATCAACCATCTTGTTGCGGAATTGTTGAAATAGACAAAAGAGGTGTAGTTATAGGATTTCATGAAAAAATTGATTCTCCTCCAGGTAACCTTGCAAATGGTGCAGTTTACGTCCTTTCAAAAGAAATGTTAACTTGGTTGTGTAAAGAAAGGTCAACAGCTACTGACTTTAGCCGGGAAGTATTACCGCAATTGTTGGGGCGAATATTTACATATGAAACAAATAATGTATTTATAGATATAGGTAATATTGAAAATTTAGAGAAAGCGAATAAAACTAGCTTTTAAAAATGCTGTACAAAATATTTACAATAATAAATAAATATAAATATATAAATAATATAGTTATTCTTATTTCTGAGATGCTTTATTATTTATTTTCTAAAATAGAAAAGAAGAATTGTAAATATTGGCAAATAACTGTTTTTTTAATTGCAATTTGTGCTGGAAAAATTAAAGAGGCAAGTTCTATTTTAAATGAAATTGAATATATAAAAAAAATAGAAATTGAACCAGAATTAATAAAAAAATTATATTTGGCATTAATATATGTATCAAAAAAATTCGGACAAGAAGAGGAAATATTAGCATTGCTAGTAAAAAAGACAATTAAAGATCCATATATATTTTGGGCTTGGAAAAACTTAATTGATATAAATTTTTTTACTTGTAACGTTAACGAAGCTATAAAACACTTCGGCCGGTATTTAATTATAAAATATATATATATGACTAATAACAACATCCCAAAAGATGTTAAATACTACGGAGAAAATATAACAAGTTCAATCGGACATACTTGTAATTTATGGATTTATTATATGATAAAAAAACTAAATGGAGGTACGTTCAATAAAGATATTATTTTATTAAGAAATGATAATGTTGCAAATCCTACATTTCTAAAGTTATTTGAGAAATTATATGAAATTAAAGATCCAAATAAACTCAAATATTTAGAGGGAAAAAAGATGGAGTTCATTGAAGAGCAATTTAATTACCTTATAGAATATCAAGGTTGTTGGTGTGACCTCCATAAAGAGAGGTTAAAAATATATAAGAAATGGGCAGAAGTCTATGAGAAACCACCTTGGTTTAAACTTTCTGTAAATACAATGGAATATGGAGAAGAAGTACTAAGAAAAAATGGTGTTTTAGAAAATGATTGGTATGTTGTTATTCATGTAAGACAAACAATTGATAAAAATGACAGAAATTGTAATATTTATGATTATCTTTTGGCAATATCTGAAATTATTAACCGGGGCGGATGGGTGTTTAGAATTGGTGATGAGTCAATGCCGGCTTTACCAAAAATGCACAGATTTATTGATCTTAGCCAAAGTAAAAAATATCATAAATGCATAGATTTATTTCTACTAGGAACTTCTAAATTTGCGATTACATCTCCCTCTGGACCTTGTGAGCTACCTGGTTTTTTCAAAATACCCTCAATACTTACTAACGTAATTAATTTGCGACATGTGATCCCATATAGCAAAGACATTATTATTCCAGTACGTTACTACAATAAAAAAGATAATTCTTATTTGAATTTCGAAGAAATTATGGATTCAAAAATATCCAAGACACATTGGAGGGGAGAAGATCTGAAAAAATATCAAATTATTTATAATACCAGCGAAGATATCTATATGGCTACTATTGAAATGTTTGAGTTACTGGACCAAAATAAAGAAATATCAGATCTTCAAAAATTGTATCAGAATAAGTTTTTAGAAAAGGATTATGAAAATGATGGTAGATTTAGCCATTATTTTCTAGAAGAAAATAAGTTAATTTTCTAGCGCTTTAAATACAAAAGTGCCAGTGGTGGGGATTCTATGATTATTGAGAAACTCAATAAAACTGCACCCGAGATAGACGCGGCATTGATGGCGGAAAATCAGGGCAGCGCTGTTCAGCTGTGTGTTTAGAGTTGTCTAGCTTAAACTACCGAAAAATTTGTCCTGACTATTGGGTCCACTTCACCATTCAGAGAAAATGGATTGAACATTTAAATGAAAAATATGATCACACTTCAAGTTTATGGGCTGTACTTATGTTTCAAGCTTGGCTAGAAGCCAACTCATAATATGTGGCCTTATTGGTTATTTTTTTTAATGCCTGCTTTAATGGTAATTTCAAACTTAAGTCAATTCCGATATAAAGGATTGAAGATAGAAGATCGCCGTTGGTCAAAAGAGTGGCAAATAGTATTTGTTTTTTTAATATTGATAATTGGACTCCGACATGAGGTAGGGGGAGATTGGATTAATTATCTTTTATTACTGGATAGCTATGATAATACACTCTCAAATAATATTTCTTACCTTTTCCAAGATCCAGCTTTTATTTTATTCAATCAGTTAGCAATATTCACGCAATGGGGAATCTATTTAGTAAATGTGCTAAGCGCTATTTTTTTTTCCTGGGGTCTAACAAGTTTTTGCCGATCACAACCACGCCCATGGTTGGCACTGTTGATAGCTGTTCCCTACCTCATCACGGTTGTAGCAATGGGATACACACGACAAGGCGTCGCTATTGGAATAGCAATGATTGCGATGTTATCCTTTACAAAAGGAAACATTTGGAGTTTTGTAATTTGGATTGGAATAGCTGCAACCTTCCATAAATCTGCTCTAATATTATTACCTCTAGCGGCATTAGCTAGTACTGAAAAGCGATTTTTTACTTTTGTATGGGTAAGTTTAGCCTCATTATTATTATATGTATTGTTACTACAGGATGCTATAAGCAACTTAATCGGTGGCTATATTGAAAGCAATTATCAATCTTCTGGGGCGGCAATTAGAATCGCGATGAATGCGGTACCAGCAACATTATTTCTTATTTTCAGAAAAAATTTCAAACTCTCATATGTTGAAAAATCATTTTGGACATGGCTATCTTCAAGCGCAATTTTTTTAATTTTAGTTCTTGTTGTCTCTCCCTCATCAACTGCAGTAGATAGAGTCGCGTTATATTGGATACCTATACAAATATTTGTTTTGTCGCGATTACCAGATGCATTAGGAAGTCCCCAAAGAAAAAATACATTTTGGGTGATTTTAATAGTATGCTATTGTGCTTTGGTTCATTTTGTTTGGCTTATATATGCCGAAACATCTTTTGCTTGGATTCCTTATCAGTTCTATCCTTGGGTTTGGCTATGGCAGTAAAAACTTAGGGGCTTAGGAAGCAAACATATTCTTAAAATATGTTAACTTCTTGAAATGATTGGAAAAAATAGGTATTACCGCCGTTCGAAAATCAGCGAAGCCAAATTTCGACAAATTGTTCGCCATTTTGCCCTTGATTTGACCGCAACTGACACCGCTGAGCTGTGTGGTGTGTCTGTAAGAAGCACCAATGAGATCTTTCAGAAAATTAGGCATCGAATGTTTGAATTTTGTATGACTCAATCT
>CANJKA010000081.1 GCA_947474675.1 Flavobacteriales bacterium | reverse complement strand
GGGAACTTATTTCCCCTTCATAAGCAAAACTGAGTACCGTTCAGTCTTCACAAATAGTATTTGTTCTTCTTCGAAAATTACATTTTCTCTTCATCAAGGAAAAGTGAGAGAATTATAGCATTACTTAGGTTGAAAGTTTAAACTAAAGCTGTAAATAGATTTATAATTATTTTTTATTCCCCAACATTCGGGTTTGTGCCTTTAAAAGTGCTATATTTTTATATGTAAAAAAAAAGCCTTCCATTAAGGAAGGCTTTATAAATTTGTTATCAGAAAGCTTATTTAATCGTGATAATTGCACGTCTATTTTGAGCTTTTCCTTCTTCAGTACTATTAGAAGCAATCGGATTTTTTTCACCATGTCCAACTGAAGATATTCTTTTAGCTTCAACACCTTTTGAAACAAGTAGATCTTTTACAGATTTAGCACGTCTTTTAGACAAGCTTAAATTATATTCATCACTCGCAGTTTCATCAGTATAAGCATTAATACTAACCATTAATTTTGGATTTGCTCTAAGTTCTGCAACTAAAGCATCAATATTAACAGATTTAATTACACTACTGTTAGATGCAAATAAAATTATTGTTTCTTTTGTAGTAACAGGAGTTGCAATAACTTCAGGAACAACAACAACAGGAACAACAACAACTGGTTCAACAACCTCTTCAATAACTGGCTTAACAGAGTCTAATTTTTCAAGTTCTCTTAAGTATTCAGATATTTTTATAACGCTAGAGTCAGAGTATCCACATAAATCTTGAGAATAATCACCTGTTAATTTTGCAATTTTAGCAGAATCTGCAGGGTTTTTTTCAAGAATAGATTTCTCTAATGCTTTTCCGTAATTTGATAACTTCATCGCCTCATCTTCTGTGTAGATGTTGTTATTCGGATTCATTTGAGAAAACAACAATGAGAAATTAAGTGTAAATCCAACTAATATATATAGTTTATTCATCTTTGTTGTATTTCTTATTTATTAATAATTCCTCTCAAATGTTGTAAAGCATCTTCAGCTTCTTTAGTTTTTGGAGTTAATTCACATTTGTGATTACAAGTACCACCACCAATTTTAAATACTAACCCCATAGAAGCTTGTAAAAATGAATCGTGACCTAATTTTGCAATTCCTTGCATATTAACACCCCAACTTGGGTATAACCATAAGTTGGCACCAAGACCAGCATTAAAATTAATAGATCTATCAATTGAGTTAGCAGGAAACGGACTTCTGTAATTAAAACCAAGACCTAAAATTGAATATGGATCAAACCATTTAGTATCACCAATTAAGTTGTTAAAATCATATTTAAAACCTAAATCTAATGCAAAATACTGATGCGGTTTCAAAGACGTACTAATAAAAGCTCCTTGCATACTCCATCCTTTTTTCAAAACTTTTTCAGCTGTGAATTTTGCAGGATAATAGTCATAATTCATGAATTTTTTAATTTTATTTTCTTTAAAATTATCATGTATGATATCTCCTCCAAACCCAACAATTGTTGGTGTTTTAAAAATCCAAGTTTTGATTGACATCTTTTCAGGTGCAGTGGATTCGGCAGATTCTTGAACAGGTGCAGTGGTTGCAGCAGGTTCTTGAGCATTTACATTAGCTACTCCAGAAAGCATTAAAAGAGCTGTTAAAGCTATTGTTAAGTTCTTTTTTTTCATTTTAATTTAATTAATTTACAACTTTTATTATTTATAATATCTAAACGCTAGAGTTTAATTATTTTAAATATCGGGACAAATATACTTAATTTTTCGATAAAGCCAATTATTTTAAATGTTTATTGTTTATTTTTTTCGATTAAATAAAAAGTAATAATTAAAACACACAATAAATATTATTTTAATTCAATTTTATTTAACTGGCGAACCATTATTGTTCTGATAAATAAATAAATAAATACTAATAAACTTAAAAGGCCAATTATTATTAAAAGCGATAATTTTTCTTCTGAATCTAAATATAGTATAAATAGATTTACAATTAATTGTAAGCCAGCATAAATTGATGCAACTAGAATATGTGGATATTTATATTCATTTGCAAGATATTGATATAAATGAGAACGGTGGGGTTTTAATATGTTTTCTTTTTTCAATAATCTTGTTAAAATTGTAAATGCAGAGTCAATTCCATAAATAGAAAAGAATAAAATGTAACCGTATTGTTCTGTAATGAGTATAGTTTTAATCATAAAGTAACCTAAAAATACCGCCATACTTATACTTCCTACATCTCCGGCAAAAGTTTTTGCCTTTTTACGGACATTAAATATAGCAAATACTACACAAGAGATTGACATTGTATAAAGTAGTGGAATGTCACTATTTAATTTACTGATGAATGTAAAACTTATTATAGTGACTAAAGCATATAATACTGTTATGCCGTTAATACCATCCATGAAATTAAATGCATTTATCCAAGCAATCATTAAGACAAATAGTAATGGTAATATCCAAATTGGATGAGAAAATAGTTGAAGATTATAAAAAATCAAACAAACTGCTATAAAATGAGATGTAAAACGTGGAAGTAACGGTAGTTGTTGTATGTCATCAATAAAGCTAATCAATGCTACTAATAAAATGGCTAAAGTAAAATAGATATTTATATATCCTAAAGAATAGCAAATAGCAATTACTATAGGAAATATTATTCCACCACCTCTTAATGTTATTGTAGAATGAGATGATCTTTCATTAGGTTTATCTTTTATATTATATTTTTCAGCAACTTTAAAATAGATAAGTTGTATAGAAATAAATAAGATGAATAATATAATATATTCCCAGTAATTCATGTTTTTTTTTAGAGAATTTTATTCTTTTAGATAGAATTAATAATCAAAGATAAATAAAAAAAGTTAGATTTTAACTAGTTAAACAAATTTTTAATCTTTTTTTGTAGTTGGGTATTTCAATATTAAAAGTGTGTTTAATTTTACTTTTATCAAGTAAAGAGTACTTTGGTCTTTTTGCAGGGGTAGGGTATTCCGTAGTTGGAATACCCAATATAATACATTTAGAATTTGTTATTTCTTTTATATCTACTGCAAAGTCAAACCAACTTATTTCTCCTTCATTTGTGTAATTGTAAATTCCAGGTGACCATTTTTCTGTATTAACTATTTTGATTATTACTTCAGCTAAGTCTGCAGCATATGTTGGAGATCCAATTTGGTCATTTACTACACTAATACTATCTCTATCAGCCATTAATTTTTGCATTGTTTTAACAAAATTGCTACCGAATTTACTATACATCCAAGAAGTCCTTATTATTATACTATTTGGATCGTTTTTCAAACAAGCTAATTCTCCCAATCTTTTGGATTCGCCATATGAATTTATTGGTTGTGTTTCTGATTCCTCATTTAATGGAGTATTGGAGGTACCCTCAAAAACATAATCTGTTGATATATGAATTAGTTTTACTTTATTTTCTTTAGAGTAATTTGAAATTCGTTCTAACGAAAGGTGATTAATTGTATTTGCAAGTTCTTGCTCAATTTCAGCTTTATCCACGGCTGTATATGCTCCGCAATTGATTATGATATCTGGCTTTATTGCTTTTAATTGATTTTCTAGTAAGTTAAGATTATTTAGTGTTATTTGAGTTCTGTCGGCAAATACCCAATTATATTCTTTAAATGAATGATGTATTGATTTTAACTCGCATCCTAATTGACCTGTTGCTCCAGTTACTAATATTTTCTCCATTTAATTTAGAATACTTTCTTTTGGTATTTTTATATTTTTTGATAACGCGATGTTCGGTGAAATATAACTAGCTTCTCCTATTGTTGCTCCACCTGTAATTCTTACACCGGGCATCAATACCGAATATGATTCTATGCATGTATCATGATGTAAGCTACATCCAATATTGATAAAACAAAAATTTTCGAGTGTTACATTTGTGGTAATTATACAACCTTCAGATATAAAACACCCTTTTCCTATTTTAAAATATTCTGAGTCTTGAATTGAAACGTTTGGATGTATTATATTTGGAAAATTTATACTTGAATTTCTTCCAATTTTTTCTGCTATTTTTTTTCTTATAATCGGATTACCAATTGCTAATACTATTGAAATGTTGTTACAATTTAAAAGATAATCTACATCACCTAAAACTTCTATTTTATTGATAATTGTTCCTTTTTGTTCACCATCATCTACAAAACCAATTACCTTAAATTGATCAGATAATTTTGAGTTTTTAAAGTTAGCTAAAATTTCTCTACCTAAACCACCTGACCCTACTATTATTATCTCTTGAACCATTGCATTAAAATTGAAATTAATTTTAATGCAATGTAATAATTATTTCCATTCATTGTATTCTATTTCATAGAAAACTTTTTTAATTCCTTCTTCTAAATTAATTTTAGCTACCCAACCTGTGTTTTTTAATTTACTAATATTCATTAGTTTACGTGGCGTTCCGTCTGGTTTTGAACCGTCAAGTTTAATTTCACCATTATAACCTACTATGCTACTGATCATTTCAGCCAATTCTTTTATGCTTATATCTATACCAACACCAATATTTATTGGACCTTTTTGGTTAAAGGTTTTCATAAGATAAATTGCTGCCTCTGCTAAGTCATCTACATGAAGAAATTCTCTTTTAGGTAATCCTGTTCCCCAAATTGTAACTGAATCCTCATTGTTGTTTTTTGCAGTAATAAATTTTCTCAACATTGCAGGTAGAACATGCGAACTATTTAAATCATAATTGTCTTGTGGACCATAAAGATTTGTCGGCATTACAGAAATGAAATTACAATTGTATTGATCTCTATATGCATCACACATTTTTATACCTGCAATTTTTGCTATAGCATAAGGTTCATTTGTTTCTTCTAATTCTCCTGTTAACAAATAATCTTCTTTTAATGGTTGTGGTGCTAATTTTGGGTAAATACAAGAAGAACCAAAAAACATTAGTTTTTTAACATTGTTTAAATATGACTGATGTATTATATTATTTTGAATCATTAGATTTTCATATATAAAATCAGCTCGAAATGTATTATTTGCTAAAATTCCTCCGACTTTTGCAGCAGAAAGAAAAACGTATTCAGGTTGTTCCTCATTAAAAAAATCAGCTACTAATTTTTGATCAATCAAATTTAGTTCTTTAGATGATCTGACAACAATATTTGTATACCCTTCTAATTTTAATCTCCTTAATATTGAAGAACCAACCATTCCATTATGACCAGCAATATAAATTTTATCGTTTAAATTCATGAACTTTTTTAATTATCTTATTCAAACTGATTTTTAACTTTATAGCCAGCGTCTAATAATATTTTTTCTTTTTTAAATATTTCTAAATCAGCTTCTATCATTTCTTTAACGAGCATTGGTAAATCATACTTTGGTTCCCAACCGAGTTTCGTTTTAGATTTTGTTGGATCACCAATTAATAGATCTACTTCTGTAGGTCTAAAATAGGCTTCATCAACTAAAACAACTACTTTTCCAACTTCAATTTGATAATTTGGGTTAGTACATTTTTTTACATATCCCTTTTCATTTACACCTGATCCTTTATATTCGATTTCTATTCCAATTTCAGAAAAAGACATCGAGACAAAATCGCGAACAGTTGTAGTAACACCTGTTGCTATTACATAATCTTCTGCTTGATCTTGTTGTAAAATTAGCCACATTGCTTCAATATAATCTTTGGCATGTCCCCAATCTCTTCTAGCATCAAGATTACCTAAAAATAATTGTTCTTGCATACCAAATGCCATTTTAGTAACAGCTCTAGTTATTTTCCGTGTAACAAATGTTTCTCCTCTTAATGGACTTTCGTGATTAAACAAAATACCGTTACAAGCAAAAATTCCATATGCTTCTCTATAATTTACAGTAATCCAATAAGCGTACATTTTCGCAACAGCATATGGAGATCGAGGATAAAATGGTGTTGTTTCTGATTGAGGCACAGCTTGTACTAATCCATATAATTCAGAAGTAGAAGCTTGATATATCTTCGTTTTTTTTGATAATCCTAATAATCTAATAGCTTCTAATAACCTTAAAGTTCCTATTCCATCTATATCTGCGGTATATTCTGGCATGTCAAAACTTACTTTTACATGACTCATTGCACCTAAATTGTAAATTTCATCTGGTTGAATTTCTTTGATTATTGAAATTAAATTACTAGAATCACTTAAATCACCGTAATGTAACTTAAAACGAACATTTTTATCATGTAGGTCTTGATATAAATGATCAATTCTTTCTGTATTAAAAAGTGAACTACGACGTTTGATACCATGAACTACATATCCTTTATTGAGTAAGAAATCAGCTAAGTAAGATCCGTCTTGACCAGTAATCCCTGTTATAAGTGCTATTTTCATTGTTTTTTATTTTGAAATGATTTAAATGTTTTAACTAATCCTTCTCTTGAAGAAATAGGTAAGTTTTTATTCATTACTTTTTTTATTTTGTCGTTACTAACAATGTAATTTTCAGTTAATTTATCTAATCGTTCTGTATTCAAGGGTAAATGTAAAACATCTCCAATTTTTGATAAACGTCTTATAAAAGATGTTGAGATTTTTAAATTTTTACTTTTTTTATTTAAACTTTCTCCAATAATTTGTATTAATTCATTTGTTGATAATGCTAGATCATCTGATATTTGATATACATCTGATGGAATAGTATCATTAACAATTAGTTCATTGATTACAAAACATAGATTGTCAATACTTAAAAATGATCTTTTATTTTCAAATGAACCTAATGGCCATGGTAAATTTTTAGAGACTAATTTAAATAATAGATTTAGATTCCCTTTATTTTCTGGTCCATGAATCATACACGGTCTAAGTATATAAACTCTTTTTCCTATTGGTATTTCTTTGCTAAGGATGTAATTTTCTGCCTGAAGTTTTGCTATCCCGTAATGTGTTTTAGGATCTGGAATATCCGTTTCTTTAAGTATTCCTGTCACTTTATCAGCTGATGCCTTGACAGTGCTCATAAAAATAAAAGTGCTTGCATTTGAAATTAGAAAAGCATCAAATAATTGTTTTGTTAATTCAAAATTAGATTCGTAATAATCAGTTGGGTTTGATACATTTTTAAGATCATGTGCTTTGCCAGAAAGATGAATAATAATTTCAGAATCTAGGTCAATAATTATTTTTTGATCTTTTAAAAAACGAACGCTTAACGAGCTCAAGTTGTGAGATGAATTTAAATACTTTTTAAGATTTAACCCAACAAAACCGGAAGCTCCTGTAATTGTTATTTTCATTTCTACTATTTTAAAAAGAATATATTTATTAATGTGATGTTGATAATGTAAATTTATTTATTTAATATTTCTAATAATCTATCAATTAACATCTCTCGTTCAAATTCTTTTTTGAAATAAACGATCGCATTATCTGTCATTTCCTTTTTACTTTCTTCTGGTAATTTATAGAATTCTATTAAATTTTGAGCAAACATTTCAGCATTTTCAGGATTTGAAACAAATCCAGCATTTGACTCTAAAATAATTTTGGCACCTTCACCTTCAAGAGATCCAAGTATTGGTTTTCCACTTGCCAGATATGATTGTATTTTTGAAGGAATAGTTAAAGAAAATATTTTGTTTTTTTTAAGAGAGACAATAAGTGCATCAGCAAAAGCAAAATATTTAGGCATCATTTCAGCTGGATGAGATCCTAAAAAAAAGAAATTTTCTTCAAGATTTTTATTTTTAATTTCCGAAATATAAAATTCTTTTTGACGACCATCTCCAAGAAAAATCCAATTAATCTCTATCCCTTGATTTTTAACTATTTCAGCTGCTTTTATTAAAGTACTAATTCCTTGTGCTTCTCCTAGATTTCCTGCAAAAATCAAATTAAAACCCTTCGGGATATTTTTTGACAATGCTAAATCTTGTTTTATTGGTTTGTAAAACGATTCTGCAGTATTGGGATAATAAATAATTTTATTTGAGTATTCACCTTGATTTTCGATATATTCTGTAAATCCTTTAGATTGGATTAAAATATATTTTGCATTGTTATATACTATTTTAGTAAGTTTATTAAAAAATGAAATTAAATATTTATTTTTTATTCCACCAGCTGCAGCTAAACTTTCTGGCCATAAATCTTGTACCCAAAAATAAAAAGGAATTTTCATTTTTTTACTTGCTACAATGGCAGGAAAACCAACAGTAATGGGGGAAGGTTGGTACACAAATATTTTGTCAAATTTTTCTTTAATAGAGAATACCTTAATACTACAAAAAAACATAAATGACATATAATTTACCATAAGCTTCAAACCTCCCGTTCTTCTTGATAAAATTTTTGATCGATAGATTTTTATACCATTCCATTCTTCATCATTGTTTTTCCAAAAAGAATAATTTTCGTAGAATTTCCCCTTTGGATAGTTCGGAATAGCTGTTAAAACTGTAACTTCATGTCCTTTTTCTTTTAAACCTAGAGCTAAATCATTAATTTTAAAGTTTTCAGGCCAGAAATATTGTGTTACGATTAATATTCTCATTTATATAGTTGAGAATTATTATCAATCCAACTTTTCATATCATTTAACATGTCTTCATAGGAAGGAATTTTGTATTTAAAATCAGTACGGTTACTGATCATACTTTTATCTACTTTGTATGATGAATTTTCATTAATTTCAAGTAAATTATTTTTAAAAATTTTATTGAACAATTTTAAAAGATTAAACTTATCAATTTTATTTTCCGGTGATATTATTATTAATCCTGTAATGTTTTGATTAATTACTTCATCTAATACTTTAGCTAATTCAATTGTCGTAATACCTGACCAGTATGCTTTAGAATAACCATTGATTTCACCTTTTTGTTGCATAAACCAATGAAATAAACCAATTCCATTTTTATTTAGTTCAGGTCCAATTATAGACGTTCGAATAGTTAAATCTTTTTCATTATCAAGTTCTCCTAACGCTTTAGATTGAGAGTAAAATCCAATTCCATCTTTAACATCCGCTTCAGAATAACCTCCTTTTGAACCAGAAAACACACAATCTGTACTTATACTAATTACTTTTGTTTTTGTGTTTTTTGTAATTGATTCTAAAAAATGAGGAAAATAACTATTGAACCAAATTGCTTTGTTAGGATTTTCTTCTGCATCTTTATTTAAAATTCCAATACAATTTATAACAATATCAAAATTTTGCGTTATTATACCTTCTAATTCTGAAGTGTTTATAATATCTAAGTTATATATATTTTTTGTGGCTTGAATGTTTCTAGCAATTCCATAAACATCATAGTCATGGTTCAATGACAGTGAATTAAAAACAACATGACCTGCCATTCCTTTAATCCCTATTACTAATATTCTTTTCATATCTTTTACTTATCCCAAATAACTTTATTCACTATCGGCGTATAACTTTGTATTACTCTTACAACTCTTTCAGAAGTGTTTGTTACAAGATATTCATTTGGTAATTGAGTCTCACTATTAATAGAAAGACCTTTTGCGATTTCTATCGAGTTTAACATACTTTCTTTACTTATTCCTCCTAATACAATAGTACCTGCATCAATTGCTTCTGGTCTCTCTGTACTTGTTCTAATACTTACAGCAGGAAAGCCCATCATAGCTGACTCTTCACTAATAGTGCCACTATCAGAAAGAACTATAAATGCATTTTTTTGTAATTTTACATAGTCAAAAAAACCTAGAGGTATCAAGATTTGTATTAGTGGATTAAAGGTTATGTTTGATTTTTCTATTCTATTTTTTGTTCTTGGGTGAGTAGAAAAGATTATAGGCATTTTGTATTTATTAGCTACTTCATTTAAAGATTCAGCTAATATTTCAAAATGATTTTTTAAATCAATATTTTCTTCTCGATGAGCACTTACAACAATATATTTTTCATTTTCAATTTTTAATTTATCTAAAATTAAAGAATTTTGAATCTTATCTTTATTCTTTTTCAAAACTTCTAATAATGGAGATCCAGTCACAAAAACATGATCCTTTCTAAACCCTTCACTCAAAAGATATCTTCTGCTGTGTTCAGTATACGTTAGATTTATATCTGAAATATGGTCTGAAATTTTTCTATTAATTTCTTCTGGTACGTTTTGATCAAAACATCGATTACCAGCTTCCATATGGAATATTGGTATTTTTAATCTTTTTGCTGCGATAGTACTTAGTACACTATTTGTATCACCCAATACTAATAGAGCATCAGGTTTTTCATTTGCAAGAACTTCATACGATTTTGAAATTACATTCCCTATTGTTTCACCAAGATGTTTTCCGGCAACGTTTAAAAAAAAATCAGGCTTTCTTAAATTTAAATCCTCAAAGAAAATTTCATTTAGTTCATAATCATAATTTTGACCAGTATGAATAACAATGTGTTCAAAATATTTATCGCATAGTTTTATACATTCTGCTAGTCTGATTATTTCAGGTCTTGTACCTATAATTGTTGCTACTTTCAGTTTTTTCATTTTATTTTTTCTAATATAGTTAGAATTTATTTAAAATATTCTATTGCTAATCTATAATCGTCAATTATTTCATTTAATCTATAATCAGACATTGATAGAAGTTTACTTCCTTTTTGTAAAGATTTGATATTTGTGATATATCCGTTAGGAACATAAAGAATATCCATTGTTTCAGAATCAATTGTAAAATTGATTATTTCTAGTTTTTTTGAAGGTTTTTCCCAATTATCAATCTTAATTACTTGAATATCAAAACAACCTTGAATTACAGAGAACCATCTTTTTTCTATTTTATGACCTTGCCATCCTCTTTCAAAAGATACGTCATTATTTTCAATTGTATACATTCTTTTAATTAACGAATAATCAAAATTATTATTATATCGAATTACTCCTCTTGTATCTTTGAAGTTACCTCCAGTAATTATTTTAGGAAGCATGTGGGATTTTTAATATTGAACAACATCTTCACCAAAAATTTCATTTCTAATTAATGGTAATTTTGACAATAATACTTTCATTCCTTCAACACCTAATTGTTCAGTATTATGTGAATGATAATCTTCAATTTTATCAATTATTTCTTCTCCTTCTGAGAAATATTTAGCGTAATTAAGATCACGATTATCGGCAGCAATTCTATAAAATTCACCCATATCTTCTGCTTTCATCATTTCCTCGCGAGTACATAATGTTTCGTAAAGTTTTTCACCGTGACGCGTACCAATGATTTTAATTTCAGTATCTTTTTGACAAAGTTCTTTTAATGCTTGAGCTAGATCACCAATTGTTCCAGCTGGAGCTTTGTTAACAAATAAATCACCAGAATTACCATGTTCAAATGCAAATAAAACTAATTCCACTGCTTCATCTAATGACATTAAGAATCGAGTCATATTAGGATCTGTTATTGTAATTGGATTTCCTTCTTTAATTTGTTTCAAAAATAATGGTATGACAGAACCTCTTGAGGCCATTACATTTCCATATCTAGTTAAACAAATAGTCGTGTCTTTTAGATTTCTTGATGCTGCTATCGCAACTTTTTCCATTAATGCTTTCGAAATTCCCATTGCATTTATTGGGTAAGCAGCTTTGTCAGTACTTAAACAGATTACTTTTTTAACTTTGTTTTTCCCTGCTGCATCTATCACATTTTGTGTACCAAAGACATTTGTTTTCGTTGCTTCTAAAGGGAAAAATTCACATGATGGAACTTGTTTCAAAGCAGCTGCGTGAAAAACGTAATCCACACCTCTCATTGCCTGTTCGATACTTGTATAATCTCTTACATCACCAATGTAAAATTTGAGTTTATCACTTTTTAATTGATTTCTCATATCATCTTGTTTTTTCTCATCTCGAGAAAAAATTCGTATTTCACTAAAATGTTCTGTTTTTAAAAATCGCTGTAAAACAGCATTACCAAACGAACCTGTCCCTCCTGTAATAAGGAGTGTTTTGTTTTTAAACATATGCTTTTGATGTTTTATATGATAGTGCTAAAGAAGCACAAGTTAAAAAGATTATAATTATATTTGCTCTATTTGCTGTTATTACAGGTCCACCTACACTTGCTAAAAATACATATATAAATATTATTTTCAGAAACATTCCTGCTGGATTTTTTTTAATTGTTATTGATTTTAATAATCCCATTATTATAAATGCAATATATCCTACTAATGATATTATTCCACCTTGATATCCGTATTCTAGAAATCCATTATCTAAAGGAAGATGTGTACCTAATCCGAAACCAGTTAGCAATCCATCATTGAAAAAATTATTGAATAGTATTTCTACTTCTGTAGATTCTTTTCCTCCAAATCTACCTGCTGTAACGGCACTTGCTAATCCATTCGTTTGATATAAATCTAAAATTGAGGTAAGATAATTTCCTACATCGTCGATAATAAAAAGGAAAACAAGTACTATTATAGTTAGTGTTGAACTAATTAGCGTAATATAATTCATAATAGACCACTTCGAAAGTTGACCATAAAATAGGATTGAACAAAATAAACCTAAAAGATAAAAATTCTTGGATAGTGAAATCGTACCAGCAATAAATATAATTAAAAATGTTATTTTAAATTTAATTCCTTTAAATCCATACTCTCTATTTAAATATATTATGCTCAACATTGAGCAAGTGAAAAAAATACCGGCCTCTAAAGGTTGAGAAAATAATCCTGTATATCTTCCTAAATTTAAGACTTGTTTCCATAAATTATCTTCATCGTCTGTAATTGAAACAAAATATTTTAATATAAATTCAAAATCAAAAAAGATTGTTAATATTGATGTTATTCCTGCAATTATTGAAATTTTCATAAAAAACATTAATGCTTTTTTAAATTTTTCAGTATTAAAAGATGAATCCATTAAAAGTGAAAATATAAAAATTAATATTACTGGTTGAGATAAATTATCTACATTTGAAAAAAAATTACCTACTCTAATTTTTGGTCCTGTAGTTAAATCAAATACTACGGTGATAATTAAAGATATTAATAAAGGTAAAGTTAAAATTGAAATGTGTTTATTTACTTTTTTTCCTTTTATAAATAAAATCGTTAAATAAAAAAACAATATATATATTATTGGATGTTCAAGTCTAAAACCTAACCCTATATAGGGACCAATAGATGATGCTATAATAGCTATAAAAAAGAAATGTAATTTCATTTTTTTGTTTCTCCTTGATTTCTTCGATATTTAAATCGCTGATCAATCTTAAGAACATCTAATATTGATATTCTGATAAAAGAAATAAATAACTTTAAATTCTCGCTTTTTCGAATGTATTTAAACTGAAAGACCTCTTTATTTGAATTTATTTTATTAAAACCATTTACGGTATTTATTATGTCAAATTTTTTAACGTTTTCTTGTCCTAGTTTTGAAAGTTTTGTTCTTTCATTTTCTCCACCTTCAAATAATTCGTTTAAAAGTGTTTCGTATTTATAATATTTTTTGTCTTTATCATATTCATTATAATCATATCCTTCTATTTGATGAACATATCCATAAGTAATAGGGTCTTCACATGATTCAATTCCTGTTATTGAAGGTGTTCCAGCATTCGCAGCTTCTAAAACGGCTGTGCCATTACCAAAAAACACATGTGCTTTAGAAACTATTTCATCAAACTTATTATAATCTAATAAACCTTTAAAAAAAACATTTTCATTTAAATTTAAACTTTCTACTAATGAGCTTAAATCATTAAATTCTTCACCAATTCCATATATATCAAATTTTACTTTTGGATATTTTTTTAAAATTGATGGCATTAAATTTATAATATGTTTGTTGTATGTTTTAAAACCAACTAAATTTCCAACTGAGATCATCAGTCCTTCATTGTATCCACTTTCATTCTCTATCTGTTCATTTAATGTAATTCCAATTGGTAAAATTGGAGAATCTTTAAAACCATAATTGAAATAGTTACTATATGCATTTCTCATTGAATTATTGAAAAATATAAAATATTTCGGATCAACATTATTCATTTCCTTATAAACCCAATTATTGAAATATCCATTTATTGAACTATACATAAACTCATTTTGATGATATACTCCAATTGTTATTTTAACACTAGGCGTTATTTTTTTTATTTTTTTTGCAAGTATATACCCAAATATTCCCATAACATGAAACACATCTTCATTTCCAATCAGATCCTTTATTTTTTCTTTTTTAAGTTGTATAATAAAAGGAAGTAATTGAGATTTTGATATTTTAGATTGATATTTAGGTATATAATTTTTTATAAAATGTACTTCTGCATATTTTTTTAATTCATCTAAATGTTCTTGTAAATAATTTTCATATAAAACTATAACTTTTAATTTATTATTATTTCTAAAATATTCTTTAGACATTCTAATAATAAATGTCGTTCCACCGTTTGCTACTAAAGTATTTGCTATTATAATCATAATTGTTGTGTTTTTTCCAAAACATTTGTTTTTAAGAATAAATATAATATTACTATTGAAAAAATTAAATATATTAGATATGTTAATGCATATCCATATGTTACTCCGATTAAACCATATGATTGCATGAAATAATTAGATAAAAAGATTAAACATAACGCTTGAAAAATTTCAGCTATAATATAAACAAACATTAAACCACGTGCTATTGATATAAAAATTAATGTGTAAGCAGATATTTTGAACACATCTCCAATTAGTTGGAAAGTAAAAAAATCACTTATTTCAATAAAAGTTTCATCATATAAGACAAGTATTATATACTTTCTTAATCCAAAAATTATAAAACTTATGAATATCGTAATTGGAATTATAATTTTTAATGTTGAAATAATTTCATTTTTTATTGATTCTTTATTTTTAAGTCCAGCTAATTTTGGGAAAAAATAATTTGTGAGAACAATTGTTATAAATTGTAAATAGGCATCTGAAATTTTCATTACACCTTGCCATTTACCAACAGCGTCCCAACCATATTTTTCGCCTATTATATTTCTAATCATTATTTGTGCTATAGGTATTGTTGATATAGTAACAATTAGCATTAAACTATATTTTAATAATAATTTAGAATTAGTTTTGTCAAATTTTGGTTTTAATGAGGAAAGGTTAAAATATGGTTTTTTATACAAAAATAGTATACAAAAAAAACTTGTAAAAAAGCCAAATAGTATTTGACTAATCATTATTGAAGAGATATTTTTCCCTTTTGAAAGAAAATACACTATTATTAGCCCTGTTATTGAGCCTAATACTGAGCTCAATGCATTGTTTTTGATTTCTATATAGCCATTTAATATTGATTGAAACATTGTATTAAAACCTATAAAGAATTGTAATATTCCTAAAATAATAAAAACATTGGAGTATTCTTTGGTTTTGAATAAATATTCAGATATTGATTGGGAAAACACTAATAGAAGAATTCCAATAATACATCCAAAAACAATTGTGATTAATGTTGATGTTTGTAATATTGAATTTAATTTTATCTTGTCGGAGTTTTTATGTTCTGCTACATATTTAACAATACCATTGGCAATTCCACCACCCGCAAATACCATCAATATATTCATAACTGATTGCAATTGGCTAATAATCCCAAACCCTTCTAAACCAATACTCAGGACTATTAATTTTGCAATTATTAGTCCTGACATTAATTTTATAAAAGTTGATACTCCAAAAATTAAACCTGTATTTATTAATTCAGGTTTAATTTTATTTTTAATTTTTTTAATCAATACTTGTTATGTTTAATATAATTTTGTTAATATCATTTTCGGTTAATTCATAAAATAATGGAATACGAACTAAACAATTTGAATATTTATCAGAATTTATCAATATTTCACCTTCGTATCTATCTGTATAGAAAGGACTTGAATGTAAACTTAAGTAATGAAATACTGACATTATTTTATTTTCTTTCAATTTATTAATAAGATTACTTCTTTCTTCGATATTATTGCAGACTAAATAAAACATATGCCCATTTTTACTTGCGTAATTTGGTATTTCTGGCAATCTTATGTTTTTTTTGTCTGCCCATTCTTTTAGTCCGTTATAATATTTTTCCCAATTTTCTTTTCTTTTATCTTGAATCTTTTTTAAATTTTCAAGTTGTGCCCATAAAAATGCAGCTATTATTTCTGAAGGTAAAAATGAACTCCCTGTATCTACCCAGCCATATTTATTTATTTCTCCTCTAAAAAATGATGCTCTATTTGTTCCTTTTTCCCATATAATTTCAGCTCTATCAATAAATCTTTCATCATTGATTGCGAGCATTCCTCCTTCACCTGATATAATATTTTTTGTTTCATGAAATGAAAAAGCAGATAAATGTCCAATACTTCCTAAAGGTTTTCCTTTATAAAATGAATCAATAGCTTGTGCTGCATCTTCTATCACAATCAAATTGTATTTTTTAGCAAGATTCATTATTTTATCCATATCACATGCTACTCCTGCATAATGAACAGGGACAATTGCTTTAGTCTTAGAAGTTATTAAAGATTCAATTTTATCAGCATCAATATTTGGATTGTTTTCTTCACTATCAGCAAAAATAATTTTTGCACCTAATCTTACAAACGGCAGAGCGGTTGACACAAAAGTATACGACGGAATTATTACTTCATCTCCTTCTTTTATATCAGCTAATATTGATGCCATTTCTAATGCGTCAGTACATGATGTAGTAAGTAAACATTTTTTAAAATTGTATTTTTCTTCAAAGAAAGCTTGACATTTTTTTGTAAAGAAACCGTTTCCTGAGATATTACCTGACTGAACAGCTTCTTGGATATATCCAATTTCATTACCTGCTAAAAAAGGTTTGTTAAATGGTATTATTTGTTCCATAAGTGATAGATGTTTATTGTTTCTTTTATTTTAAAATTGGCTGCTTTGTATAATTTAATTGCTGCTATATTATTTAGTTGAGTAACAACTTGAATTTCTTTGAATTTAGCATTCCTCGCTCTTGTAATTGATTCAATAATTAATTTCTTGCCTATTCCTAATCCTCTATGTTTATTTGAAACTGCTACAAGTCCAATATCTGCAATATTTCCTTTTTTTGTTAATGTTGTAAACCCTAGAATTTCTTCTTTTCTTGTTGCTATTACTATATCAAATGCTAATTTTTTATTGACTGAATTTTCAATCCAACAGCTGTATAAATTTTGATATTCGTTTTTTTTAAATTCGTTATCAATAAAATATCTAGAGTAAACACCACTTTCTAATGCTAATTTTTTTAATTGATTATAATCATGTTTTTTAATGTCAAAAGAATGGAAAAAATCATCTTCAGATTCAACTAATTTGGAGTCGTCAATTTTTTGACTTAATATTACCTTTTGATCTACTAATTTTAATTTCGTTGTTTTTAATTCTAATTTACTGAAGATATAGGTTAGTCTAAATGATTTAGTTTGCTCTAAAAAATCATTTATATCAAAATCATCAAAATTTACTATTTCAATCTTTCCAACTTCGTAACCGAAAAAGTTTGAGTCCCAATCTAACCGTTCTATTTTATTCATTATCCTTTTTTATAACTTGTAAATTGAAAATTATAAAATAGTAAGCTGTCATAATTAAAACGGATAATAGTCCTCCTATAATAATTCCCTTTTTGTTACTTAATTTTTCACTTTTTAAAGGTAAAATTGGTTGATCAATTATTTGTATAAATGGTGTTTCTTTTCTTAAAGAGACTTTTGACATTTCTAATTGTTTTACTAGTTCTCCTAGAATAGCGCTGTTCGCTTGGATATCAACTTCTTTTTTAGCTGAAGGTATTCGGTGAACATTTAATGCCGGATTAAGATTAAAAGTATTGTCATTTGCTTTTGCAACACCACTTATAGCATTGTTTAATTCATTTCTAACTGAATCCGTTTGATTTTGTAATATAGTAACATTTAATCTTCCTTTTTTACTTTTAAGCTCTATATAATCGTCCATTACAACTTTTGTAATTGTTTCTGTAAAATATTTAGCAAATTTTTCATTTTCGCATTTTATGACAATTGTCATTATCATAGATTTTTTGTCTTTTTGAATTATATTTATGTATTTATTAATAATTAATTCTGAAATTTCACCCAAAACACTGTCTTGTATAAAAGTGAAATTCCCTCTATCTGTTGATGGTGAAAATTTTATGTTTTTAATTTTCGGTTTATTTTTCCATACATTTCTCAGTCTATTATTTATTATAAACATTTCAGCTAAAGAAATTATTTTTTTATTATAAATAATTGGCGATAATAGTGTTTTTTCTACCATTCTTCTCGATTTGAATAGTTCAATCAAGTTTTTACTAGAAAACATGCCCTCACTTGATGTCCCCAAATCTAATCCAAATGTATTAGCTAACGAACCACCTAATCCACTTGATTGATTATCTTCAACTGCAAATGTTAATTCTGCAAAATATATTTTATTCTTTGATGATGCATAAAAATAACCAAAAAAAGATCCTAAAATTGACATAATTAAAATCAATTTCCATTTCTGGATTATTATTTTAAATGTTTTTTTGAATTTGATTATAATTTGATATATATTTATTTCTTCAGACATAATTTATAACTTTAATATTGCAATAACCACTCCTGCTAAACTTGTAAGCATGCTAGAATATCCAATTATTTCACCAGCATTATTTTTCTTATCTTTTTCAGGTTTCTCAGGTACAATTATTTGACAACCTTGTTTTACTTTTGGATATTTTTTAAAAAACAAGAATCTTTTAATCGTATTTGCTTTACCATTTGGATAGACAATATATGCTTTCTTTAACGAAGCTTTAGAATCACCTCCTCCAACAGCATTTATATAATATTTTATACTTTTACCTTTATTAAAAGGTATTTCTGAATTTAAAAGAACGTTTCCTCTTACTTTTACACATTCATTATTATACGTTATTTCAAGTTCATCTCCTGGTAATAATTTTATGTTTGAACTTCTATTAGGATGTTTTAATATTTCTTTTAAATCTAATGGGATTATGAGGTAAGTTTTTGATAATGTTTTGTTTAAATTTAAATCATCGTTTAAATCTGTTTTTGAAACATCTTCATTATCTTGATTTTTAACAGGTCTATTTATTTTTACTCCCTCAATGTTTGCGTCATATTTTAACCCCCCAGTTCTTTCAATTATATCTGAAATTTTTTCATTTTTCGTAGCTATTATATATATTCCAGGATAGACAACTGCACCTTTAACAGTAATATATTCAGGCTTTTCTACCACTGCCATTTGATGAATATTAATAATATCAAATGGTTGGAGTCTAAAATTTTCAGTTT
>CANJKA010000080.1 GCA_947474675.1 Flavobacteriales bacterium | reverse complement strand
TAAATTAATTACTAAATTGAAAGATGTTATATCAGGTGATTTCATTTCTTTAGATGGAGTTCAGTCAGGAATTTATATGATTAAAGTAATAAGTGATTCTGGTATTAGTTCACAAAGAATAGTGAAAAAATAAAAACATATAACATTGCTACTGGAGAGGTTTTCGTCATTGAAAACCTCTTTTTTTTTGCTTTATTTTAAATAAAAGCAACTTAAAAAATTACAACTTTTTGATGAATTTTAATACAAAAATTGGATTAAATGATTTTTTTACAACACTATTTTTTTAACCTTACTATTCAATTTTTAAATATTTTAGATCTTTTTATTCAATAATTAAAAACATAACACACACTAAATCAACAATAAACAAATGAAAATCAGGCTTAAAAACACTTTTTCAAAATTTAACAAAATTTATTTATTATGTTAATTTGTTGTTTTAAAATTGTAATAGTGTAATTCGGAGGTGCTTTTGTTAAAATACTATACACTACATACTACTAAAAATGAAAAAAAGACAAAATCTAAAAAGGTTATTCTACCTTTTTACAGGAGCTTCTATGCTATTTTCTGTAAACAAATTAAACGCTCAGGTTACCAACGTTGAAAGTTTTGAAGGAACAACATTTGTTCCAACAGGATGGACAAATCTAAACGTATCCGGCACAAACACATGGACGAGAGTCACTGCTGGAACATCACCAACTCAAACACCACACACAGGAGTAGGTGAAGCAAAATTTAATTCCTTTAGTACTGCATCAGGTGTACAAGCATTAGTGACTCCTTCATACGATTTAACAGGAATTGGATCAAATACAGCAACAGTCAGTTTTTGGATGTACCGTGACAATGGCTACAATACAGATGCCGACAAAATTGATGTATTCATGAATACGACTGCATCTGTGGTTGGAGCAACTTCAATAGGAACTGTTATTAGAAATTTCACATTAGCTCCAGTTGAATCAGCTGTTGGATGGCATTTCTATACTTTCAACGTTCCTGGATCATTTAACACCGCTACTAACTTCTTGATACTTCAAGGAACTAGTGCATTTGGAAACAACATTTTTATTGATGATGTGACATGGATTTCTTATCCACCAGTTTGTTCTGGAACTCCAACTCCTGGAAACACAATTTCATCTGCTGTTTCCGTATGCTCAGGTATCCCTTTTTCATTGTCTCTTCAAAACGTTACAAATGGAGGAGGTGTTACTTATCAATGGCAATCATCTATTGACAATATAATTTTTTCAAATATTAGTGGAGAAATTTTATCAACTATGACTACATCACAATCTGTTAGTACTTATTACAAATGTATAGTTAATTGTGGGGCTGCAACTGGCACATCAACTTCAATTCAAGTTATTGCAAACGGTTTTGAAAATTGTTACTGTACTCTAACTGCAACATCACTTCCTGACACTGATATAGGAAATGTTACTATTGGAACAATCAATAACGGAACAGCGACACCAATTCTAAGTAACACTACTGCGAATGGTTTGTATCAAGACTATACAGCAATTACTCCTGCTAATTTATCAATCGGAGGTTCTATACCAATCAGTTTAAGTCAAATTACTTCAGGAGCTACTTTTTACGGTGCTTGGTTTAATGTTTTCATAGATTATAACCACAATGGCACTTTTGACTTACCTTCAGAACAAGCATTTACTTCAACTGTATTGACAGATGAATTAAACCCTACTCAAACAGGAAATATAATTGTACCTGCATCTGCATTATCAGGCAAAACAAGAATGAGAATTAGATTAACTGAAAGTGGAAATGCAAATAATACAGCATGTGGAACTTTTGGATACGGTGAAGTTGAAGATTACTTTGTCAACATCACATGTCCAACGATTGCTGCACCAGCGGGTATTGGAGCATCTACTTGTACTAATACATCAACAACAATTTCAGTAATTCCAGGCTTAACAGGAAGTACTTTAACATGGTATTCAGCTTCAACTGGCGGAACAACATTGGCTACAACTCAATCTTATACAACTCCATTACTGACTTCATCAACTTCATATTGGGTTTCTGAAAAAATTGGTTCATGTACTGAAAGTACTAGAACAGACGTATTAGCTACCGTTGATCCTACTAATGTAATTCTAATTCCAGTAAGTACAACTTGTAACGGTGGAAGTAATGGAACTTTCACGCTGGGGACAGTAAGTTGTGGGACAGCACCATTTACTTACGCAATAGATGGAGGTTCTTTTGGAACGATTCCAACAAATTTATCTGCAGGGACTTATTCAGTTGTTGTTAAAGGAACTGGTACTGGAAATCAATCAAGTGCAGCTATTATTGTAACAATAGTTGAACCGACACTTATAATTTCTGTACCAACAGCTATGGACACAACAGTTTGCGTAAATTCAGTATCTGCATTATTAAACACTCAATCTGTATTATCAACTTTCACGTTGGATACATTGGTTATTACCTTTGATGTTTTAACTCAACCAATTGAAACAAATGTAGCTCCAGGAACTCAAATTTCAACAGCAACAATGACCTCACTTCCTGCAGGATCAATTGTATCAAGTGTGGCTTTTTCATATCCTGGATTAACATCTTTAGGATCTTCATTTGGTTCAGATGTACAAATTGGATACACGGGAGCATTGCACAATACAGCAGAATCTGGAATAAACGCACCTTTTGGAGCATCAACTTTTGAATTCATTGATTCTTTAAATATTGATTCTTTAGATATTAACGGAGGAGTTATCAATCTTTTATATTGGGATTCTTATGATGACAACGCAACAACAGATGAATGTACATTTACTACAGGAACAACTGTTGCAACATTAAGAATTGCTTATAGATATCCAACTCAAACAACTGTTACTTGGTGGTCAACTCCAACTGGAGGCGTGCAAATTGGAACAGGAAATTCTATGGAAGCAATAGGCACATCTGTATTACCAACTTCAACTGTATTAGGAACTTATAACTTTTACGCACAAGGAGAAAATGGAGGTTGTACAAGTGATTCAAGATCACAATTTACTGTTACATTGGATAGTCCAAATAGAACTATTACTGCTTTAACTTGTTCTCCTAGTTACACTTCACCATTTGGAGACACTTATACTACTTCAGGTTTATATTACCATACAATACCAGCTGTTGGATTAGGATGTGATAGTACTGTAATTATAGATTTAACAGTTTATGCAATTCCAACTATTTCTATTCAAAGTGGTACAATATTAACAGCTTCATCAAACGGAGCGTCAACTACATATCAGTGGTTAAATTGTACAACTGGAAATTCTGTTATTCCAAATGCAACAACTTCAACCTATACAGCTACAGTTAATGGAATGTATTCAGTTATTTCTACACTTGGAAACTGCTCAGATACTTCAGCTTGTGTCACAGTAAATTCTGTTGAATTAGAAAATTTAAACAATTCTACTTTATTAGTAAAACTTTCTCCAAATCCAACTTCAGATAAAGTTCAAGTTACTTTTACAAGTATTAGTTCAGCTTCAATTGTTGTTTATGATCTTCAAGGAAAAATTATTTCAATACTTAATGAAGTAACTTCTGGTGATTTAATTTCTTTAGAAGGAGTTCAGCCAGGAATTTATATGATTAAAGTAATAAGTGAAGAAGGAAATAGTTCTCATAGAATTATTAAAAACTAAACTTAAAACATTTTCCAAAAGGAGGTTTTCTTAATTGAGAATCTCCTTTTTTATTTTGATAAACTTTCTTTAAATTCATCCCAAAAAAGAGGTTTATTTGCATTCAAAATTAAAACTCTTCCAATAAAAGGATGTTTAAATTCCAATTGATACCCATGAAGAAATAAATTTGGTAATTCTAACTTCTCTTCAAACATTCGATTATGATGTCTATTCCCATATTTATGATCTCCAACAATAGGGTGACTGATTTTGTTAGCATGAATTCTTAATTGATGCATTCTTCCAGTTTTTGGTTCAAATTCTATAAAACTATATCTAGCTGTAGAATAAGGTTCAACAGGAATATCCAATTCAATATGCTCTATACATTTAAATAAAGTTAAGGCTTCTTTGTAATTTCCTCTTTCATTTTTTACAGGAGAGTCAATAATACCTGTATCAATGACATGCCCCCGAACTAAAGCAAGGTATTTTTTTGATATTTCTTGTGATTCAAATAACTCTTGAAAAGGTTTTACAAAATCTTTACTTTTAGCCATCAACAAAGCTCCAGAAGTTTTTCGATCTAAACGATGAACTGGAATTGGTGATTCATATCCTTGTAATTTCAAGAGCTGAACTAAAGAATCTTCCTCTATATTTCTTGAAAAATAGGAATGATGCACCAACAGATTATTTGGTTTATTTACAACAATGCAATAATCATCTTCATAAATGATTTCAATTACTTTGATATTGTTGTATAAGATTGGATTCATTTTTACTTTTTTGTAAATATAACTCATCCAAACATTGAAAGCACTAAAATGATAAAGAATGACTTTAAAACAAAAATTTAACCTTTCAACATTATTATTTATAAAAATAGAAATCTGTTATTAATTTTACAAATAATTATTTTACTACTACTCAGTTGTTTTCAAAACAGACAACATACTTCTTCCTTATGAAAAAAGAAATTAAAAAAGTTAAATTGAAATACTCTAATAAGATTGAGATTGAACTATTTGATCTTTCAACGCTTTTTTTAGAGTATAAATCAAAATTAATTCTTCCTCATAGGCCCAATTTTTATCAAATATATTTATTCGAAAACACGGAAACAAAATTAACAATTGATGAAAATTCATTAACAATATTACCAGACACATTACTTTTTGTCAATGAAAATACGGTTTTAAAATTTGACGAAGCTTCATCTTATCAAGGAAAAGTTCTTATTTTTTCAGATGATTTTTTCTGTAAAACAGAAGCTGACAAAACTTTCTTGCTCAGTTCTTCTATATTTTATGATCAACCAGCTTTCACATTATTTCAATTAACTGATTCAAACAAATTATTTAAAGAGAGTTTAAATCGGATTCAATTGGAGTTAGAGTTAGAAAATGATGTGTATCAATTTGACATTCTGCATAATTTACTTCACAATATTTTATTAGCTACTGAAAGACATATTGGACACAAAGACAAACAACTCATTCAAAAAGGATCAGATCTTGATTTCGCAATATTGTTTAAAGATTTAATTGACAAAAACTTTCTTGAGGTGAAAATGGTGAGTTTTTATATTGATTTATTAAACATTTCTGAAAAACGATTAAATCAAGCTACTTCTAATACATTTAGTAAAACACCCAAAGAAATGATTAACGACAGAATCATTCAAGAAGCAAAACGTTATTTAACTTTCACAAACAAAAGCATTAAAGAAATTGGAGTGTCTCTGAATTTTGAGGATCCTTCTTATTTTATTAAATATTTTAAAAAAATAACGACTAAAACACCAATTGAATTTAGAAAAGAAAAATCATCCTTTAAAATTTAAAAAACAGGATTAAAACTATTTTGATGTGCTGAGGCATATTTTAGAATTTTTATTGCGTTGATAAAATCTTAATTTCGAAGTAAAATCCCGCACCTAAGAAATTCAATTGGGACCCATAGATTAAAAAAATGAATGAATTTCGAACTGTTTGAGTCCCGATTTTTCTTCGGGATTAGTTTTTGAAATTTCACTTTTTTAAGCGTGATGGTAATTTAATTTATTAAGCGCTAGACCTTTTTGCTTACTTTTTGGGGCGATGCCAAAAAGTGAGAAATGATAATGTATCGATATTATTTTTTTTATAGTGACTATATTTCAGAAGTAATCTCGAGACTTAATAGTATAATGATGGTATTAAGTTAATGTTTTAATTTTATACTTTTAATTTGATTTGAATTAAAGCCAGCACCTCAAAATAAAACAATTCCAAAAAACACCTTATAAAGAATAAAAACTACCGTGAGATTTCTTTATGAATGATTTAATTTTGTTTTAAGCAATTAAAAAGAGATTCAATTTGAATTTTCAGAATAATAGCAGTAGAATTAGTTATAGTTTAGCGTTAGGTATGTTACAAAAGTATTATGAACTCCGATAAAATTATTACATAATAATTTTATCGGAGTTTTTTTTTACAAAACTCAAATACTAATCGGTTTTTTTAATATTATCAAGCGTATAAACACCTTAAAAACACCTATAACTACCTCATTTACTGCTCTATTTAAAAGTATCTTTGAACATAATTCAATAAGAAAAAAATGAAATAAGATTTTTCAAAGTGAGAATCCTTGAAATACAAGTAAAATTGTATTAAAACCGCTTTTTTGGTAATGTTTAATTCTAATATTTAGAGCATGAAAAAAAAGACGATTCAACACTTGATTTCGGTTAAAACAATAGTAGTATTAGCAATACATCTTTGCTTTTTCAATTTTTCATACGGTCAAGTTACAATTGCATCAGAAAATTTTGAAAACACTTTATCCTTGTTTACCGTAACAACCGGAGCAGCAGTTTATCATTCAGCTAACTCAGCAGCAACTGATAGACCCGCAAGTTCGCCATTTTCAGTTTTAAATACGTATTCTATTGGCGCAACGAATACAACTTTAGGTTTAACATCAAATTCTATCGTGACCACAGGATATTCTTCTATTTCGATGACAATGCGTATTACCGCTTTTTCAATTGGTTCTACAGCAAATGGTGTCGACGCTACTGACATCGTGACAGTTGAGGTAAGCCCAGATGGAGGAACAACTTATTATAGCACTGTTCGAGTTTTAGGAAATTTGAATTCTTATTGGTCGTATGCTGGAGGATCAGGTAGTGCTTCTACTGCATATGATGCTAATGCTACACCAGTTGATTATCAACCAGTCGTAGCAGTATCACCAGGAGCAAATCGAACTACTGATGGGTATAGTACAATAACAATTACTTCATTGCCTGCGGTAGCAAGTTTAAAAGTAAGAATCACAATGATTACCAATGCCGTTACAGAAAGATGGGTATTAGATAACTTTATACTAACAGGCACCTCCTCATGTACACCTGCTGTGACGCAAGCGACTTCTTTTTCTTCAAACACTGTAACATCTTCTTCTATGAATGTTGCCTTTACAAGAGGAGATGGGAATGGAGGAGTTATTGTAGTTGCAAAAGCTTCAGGAGCGGTAAATACCGACCCAACAAGTGGAACAACGTATACTGCCAGTTCAACTTTTGGAAGTGGTACTCAAATTGGAACAGGAAATTATGTGATATACAACGGTACAGCCGGAGGAATTTCGGCTGCAAGTGGAAATATTCCAATTTCGGGACTTACAGCAAGTACTACATATCATTTTGCAATCTATGAATACAATTCATCCGGGACTTGTTTTAATGTTACTGAATTAACGGGTAATCAAGCGACTTCCGCATCAATTTGTACAGCTCCTTTAACACAAGCAACGTCAATAGGATTTGCTAGTATTACTTCAACTGGAACAACTGTTTCATGGATAAGAGGAAATGGCACGGCAGGAGTTATTGTGGTTGCTCATTCGGGAGGAGCAGTCGATTCAGATCCTGTTAGTAACACTTCATATACAGCAAATGCAACTTTAGGATCAGGTACACAGATTGGAACTGGGAATTATGTTGTATATCAAGGAACTGGGACTTCAGTAGCTGTTACTGGTTTATCAGCAGGCATTTCATATTATTATGCGATATACGAATACAATACAACTGACATCTGTTTCAATTTAACAGAATTAACGGGAAATCAAGCAACATTAGGAAGTTCAGCTTCAAATTATTTTAGATCACTACCAGGGACAGGAGTTTGGAACACTGCCGGGAACTGGGAATCATCTGCTGATAATGTGACTTGGATAACATCCACTTTGGTTCCAACAAGCTCAGCAACTTTAATAACAATACAAACGGGACATACAATTGCAATAAATGCAACAGCAAGTGGATCTTCAATAGTTATTGCAGGAACTGGTGTATTAACTTTTGACGGTGTTCTAGCTAGAGCTTTTACAGTTACTGGAGATATAACGATTTCAAGTTCTACTGGAGTTTTTAGAACACAAACAGCTGGTGCTTACACAAATACAATGTCTATAGCGGGGAACATTTCAAATGCAGGAACTTTTGATATGACAAATGGAGGAAGTACAACGCTTGTATGTACCGTTACTTTTAACAAGTCTGGAAATCAAACAATTACAGGTACAGGAGCGACAACTCGATTTAATTATATGGTCGTTAATATGGGAGCTTCTGCGAATATCCTTGAAATTTCTTCAACAGACTTTCAAGCAAAAGCAAAATTTTTACATGCTGCAGCAGGAGTAAATGGTTTAAAAGTTGGAATTATCAAATTTTCAGGAACATTCACCTTTGCAAATCAATTTTTTATTACAGGTGCAAATTACGAGTTAGTTGCAGCTGCTGGGATTTGGTTTAATAATGCAAACGTAACATTTACTGCACAAAATGACACGTATGAAATTCATGGATTTTTAAAAATTACAAGCGGAACATTTAATATAGGGACAGGAATAGGTAACTCATTGAAATACTGGGCTGGATCAGTATTAACCGTAGAAGGAGGAGCTTTAAATGTTGCAGGTAGAATAAATCCAGATGTAATTAGCGAGTCTATTGTTTGTACAATAACTGGAGGAACAATAACTGTAGTAACAATTGGATCGACATCTTCTACTTCTACTTATAGTTGTTTTCACATTACTTCAGGTTCAACTTTTGTTTGGAGTGCAGGAACAGTTATTTTACAAAATGGTTCTAGTTTTTATGGTGGATTTGATTATTTTGACGCATCAACTACGGCATCAATTACAGGAGGAACTCTTCAAATCGCTAATGCAAGTTCTACTGGTGTAAATGAGTTTTACGTCAATAGTGTTAATTCTATTCCAAATCTTGATATTACTGCAACTAACACACCATTTGTATATTTGTTTAGTACTATTTCTGTTTTAGGAACTATTACAATTGCTTCAGGTGCTACTTTAGATACTCAAGCTGACCCTTTAGCATACGCCGCCGAGGTTGCAACTCCAGCATCAACTTCTTATAGCGCAACCGCAGCGTATGATATTTCTTTAAAAGGTAACTGGACGAACAATGGAACTTTCACTCACAACAGTAAACGCGTTACATTCAATGGAACTGCTGCTCAAACAATAAGTGGTACAGCGACGACAACTTTTCATGATGTAACAATTAACAATACTTCTGGAGATGTTACATTATCGGTGAATGCTACAGTAAATGGAACTATTACAATGACAAATGGAGATTTAGTAATTGCCACAACTAAAATATTAACAATTGATGACACGGACGACCCAGAGATTTCAGGAGGTTCTGCATCAACACATATCGTTACTTCTGGAACTGCAACTATTCAAAAAACGTACACTTCCACAACAACTATTGTATTTCCTTTGGGTGACGGAAGTCTATATCGACCACTTACATTAACTCCTTCTTCAATAAATGGAACTATTTGGACTGTCGGCTACACACCATTAATATATAGTGATCTTGACATTGAACCAGCAACAGGTTTAGATCATGTTAGTCATATTGAATATTGGACTTGTTTAAGAGCAGGTGGGACACCTTCTGATGCAACTATGGCTTTAACATGGATTTCAGAAACTGGAATTTTAAACTACACAGCATTGAGAATTGCACATTATGACGGAACAACAGATTGGGACATGGTTGCATCAACACCAATTGGAAATAACACATCTGGTACAATTACTTCTAACATATCTGTTTCTGTATTTAGTCCATTTACAATTGGGACAACTTTAGCAATTAATGTTCTACCAATAGAATTGACAGATTTCTACGGTGAAAAAAAAGAAAAAAACAACCATATATTCTGGACAACTGCTTCGGAATACAACAATGATTATTTCACAGTTGAAAAAACGATTGACGGATTAAGCTATGAAGTTGTAGGAATAAAAAATGGAGCAGGTAATTCAAACCAATATTTAGATTATTCATTACTAGATTGCGATGTGAGAGAAGAAATAATAAACTATTACCGTTTAAAACAAACCGATTTCGATGGAAAATGTGAATTTTCAGAAATCATAGCTATCGACAATAGAAGAAATACTATTTCAAAAGAAATTGTTATGATAACTAACATTCTTGGTCAAGAAGTAAATGATAGTTACAGAGGCATGATTGTGATAATATATTCTGACGGTACATCAATTAAGGAGATACAATAACGGTAATTGTCTTTAGATGTAATTTTAATCTTTCTTGATCTTGATAACAACTTCAAAAATCAATCAATTTATTTGTCTCATAAATAATTAAAACTATGCATTTTAATACACTTCGCTTTTATCTGGGTTAAAATTAATTTGAGGTGCTGAGGTTATTAAATTTTTATTTTATTGCTTCAGGCGATAACCAAATTTCATGAAAATGTTATTTAGGAATGGTCTGAAGCCACATTCTAATATAATCTTAATAATTTTGAAAATGAAATAATCTCTATAAATTAATTGATCTTTTCATCGAATTCCTGGGAAATATCCTTGGCTCATACTTATCCTTCGAAAGCCTTTTCTTATGATGAGAAAGTGAGAAAACAATAGCTTTATTAAGTTTAATAAGTATAAAGTATCGTTTTAAATTGAGTTATATTTATTAGCCCACCAGGATAGATATAATCCTTAATTACCTTAAAAAGGCGTAAAAACACCCTAAGCAACAAATTCAAATACTTTAATTTTACATATAAGTTAAATAATATGTGAAACGCATTTATTAAGCTAACAATTAAGTAATTAACCCATGAGTACTATTCCTTTTTTCCTTTTAAAAATAAAAATAATTTCACTTTTTTTATTAATCTTCTTGTCAAATTATGGCTTTTGTGTAACGACATGGGATGGGAGTTCTAGTACAAGTTGGTCTACTGCTGCTAACTGGGATACTGGGGTAGTACCTACTAGTGCCACAGATGTTGTTATTTCTTCTACCCCTGTTAATCAACCTACTATAAGCGCTGCAACGAATGCTAATAGCCGAAATTTAACAATAGATAATGGAGCCACTTTAACAAATGCGGCAACTACTGGAGCTCTAAATATTTACGGAAACTTTACTAATAATGGAACTTTTAACCATACAGGAAATGCATCGCAACCGACCTATATGAATGGAGCAAATAAAACGTTAGGTGGTACAGGAACGTTTACAACTACTTATATCGATTTTGTGTGCCTATCTTCTACGACATTGAGCAGTGATGTAACGATAAAACAAGCCTATTTAAATTATTGTGCAGGAGCTGTCACAACTTCAACATTAAACTTAAGTACTTTTCATTTAACAATGACAGGTGATTTTTACCAAGTGGGGAATCTAAATCTGAATTCTGGTATATTTGAAATGAGGGGAATAGTTTATAACGGTGTGGTTTCTAGATGGAATAGTGGTACTGGTTTATTTTACGAAAATTTAACCAGTGGAGGACCTTTTAATTGGCAAGCTACAGGAGGGTATACATTTTACGATTATACAGTAAATTGTCCAGGACAGTCCTATAAAATAGCAGCTAATGTGACCGTAACTAGACATATGATAATTTCAGGAGGGACATTAAATATAGAAGGATATACTTTAAATGTTGGGGGAGATTTTACAAATAATGGTACATTCACTGCGTCAGCAGGAGGAACGGTAAATTTAAACGGTACATCAGCTCAAATTTTAGGAGGAACATCCACTACCTCTTTTTATAATCTAACTTTAAATAATGCGGCAGGAGTAACTTTTGGAAATAGTGCAACTATTGCTGATGCAGGAACTCTAACTTTAACTTCTGGATATCATAATTTAGCATCTTACACCTTACAAGTTGGTACATCTTCATCAACAACTTCTCAATTAACTTATACTGCTGGAGGACTTTATAGTTCAACAAACAATGGAAGCTTCGCACGCTTCTTTCCAATAGGAGCAATAACAAGTACATCTGGAAAATATTATGGTTTATTTCCATTCAAAAAATCTGCAACACTAATAAATGTATTTGAATTAAACTCAACTTCAAACGTTACTACTGCTGGTTTAGTTACAGCAACCCCTGGGTTCGCATCTACGGTTGTAGATTTTACAGATTACGCTGATGATCATGGCACTGTCGATAAAAACAAAAATGGAAAGGCAATTTCTTTAACTATAGGAACCTTAGCTGGTGGTGTTTTTGACGTAAAATTAACATCTGGAACTTTTGGTTCTAGTGTTTTGTCAGACTTTACTCTTGTTACATATACCGCATCTTCACCTAGTTATAAAGGAACATTTGTTGCAACAACTGGCACTTCGACAGTACCAATAGTCGCTAGAACAGCTGTTAACACTGTTGATCTTACTCAAAGATGGGTTTTGGGTACTTATAATTTTGCTTTAACATCACTTCCAATAGAACTTTTATCTTTTTCAGGAAAAAATAATAGTAATAATAATGAATTGCAATGGAAAACATTGACAGAAAGTGATAACAGCTTTTTTACAATTGAAAAAACGTATGACGGAATTAATTTTGAATTTGTTGGAAATCAAAATGCAGCTGGAACAACAAGCCAAATGTCAGACTATAAATTAATTGATTATGACGTACGAAATACAATTAATTATTATAGATTAAAACAAACTGATTTTGATGGTAAATTCCAATTTTCAGATCTAATTTCAATTGACAATAGTACGAATAAATCGAAAGAAGAAATTATACTTATAACAAATTTAATTGGTCAAGAGATTAATACAAATTATAGCGGAATAGTAATCATCTATTTTTCAAATGGTACTTCAAGAAAAACAATTCAATAAGATGAATTACCATTGATGTTTTTATATTTAGCTCTATTGTTTAGTTTTCAAAATCTGTACTTTTTATTTTCTTGAAAAGAATCAATTCTCATTTCAAGAAAATATTTACTATTTCGATTCAAAATATAATAATTCATTTTTTTTCTCCAAGTTTTAGACTTGATCTGTAATAAGCAACATCAGTTAAATAAAAAAACAGTACTGAAAAACAACTTGAACAAAAGTTGAAATTATACCAAATATAATTATAAAATAGGCCAAATATTCGAAGAGTTTTTTTATCAAGATGATGAAAAAAATAGTTGCATAGCCTAAGCTATGGAACTATTTTTTGAAGATATATTGATGAAAAAGAACAAGTAGATTAGACTATTTTGTAGTTATGTTTGGTATTACTAACAAAATCGAAGTTTAAGATTCACCTGAATCTACTAAATACGCTCCACTTAAATCTGCTTATTAGGTTGTCTTAATACACTGAAAAATAATTAATTAATTTAATCTTTTTTAAGGTGGTTTTTGCACTTCTAATGATTTTTTTTTCAGGCGTAAAACTACCTTAAAACGAATCAAAAGCACACTAAAATATATTTTGCATTACCCTAATTTTGTAGAATCTTTTAAAGAAACTAAAACTTTTGCATTATGAATTCTACTACAATTATCAAACTCAGTTTTTTGATACTGGCATCTTTTCATTTAAATTATTCATTCTCTCAAAATTCAAATGAATCAATCCCAACAATTGAAGGTACTACTCAAAAAATTGAAGCTCTCCAAACTAAAATAATCAGTATTACAGCCCGAATAAATCAATTAAAAAGTCAGTATTCCAACAATTTAGAGCAGTACAATTACATCATAAGTCTTGAAAATTCGAAAGAAATTTTAATTAGAGATTTAAAAAATCAAGAAAATATTAAAGCATCAATAGTTTATGCTCAAGAAAACAAGCTAATTCAAGATAAAAACTCAAATCAACCGACTGACCATACCTATAAAGCATCACAAATAATTGTAATCAAACAAGTTGATTTTGATGCATTACCAGAAAATAAAAAATTAGAAATCCTTGCTAATCCAACTCAATATGAAATCTCTAAATAAAAAAGGTTTGAAAAATTTAACTTTCGCTCTTTTATCAGTTTCTTTTTTATTGATAAACTCAACTTTTTCTCAATGCACATTTAACAACACAAATGTGTCAACTGTAACTCTTCCAGGGTATCCTGGATCTGCATCTGTAACTTGTTTACATGCTGGAGAAAGAGTTGGTGTAAATGTAACAGCTGGAAATATTTACACTTTTTCAACATGTGGAAGTACAACTTTTGATTCAGAATTAACACTTTACAATACGACAGGTGTAACGATGTTAGGATATAACGATGACTTTTGTGGAACACAATCTCAAATTACATGGACAGCAACTTATACTGGAGTTGTTCATGTTTTGCTGGATGCGGTTTCATTAGTTTTTCATTGTAATAGTAATTCAACATGTATGGACTTAAATATTACTTGTACCGTTCCAAGTGCTTCTGGTACTGGATGTAATACTGATAATACAATTTGTACACAAGGTACAGCAGGACCTTTCGTTTTTGGTACGCCTGGAGCAAATCCTGTAAACTGTCAAAATTGGTTGTCTTCTTCTCAATTTTCTTATATAGTTTTGTATATTACTCAAACTGGACCTTTAAATATCTTAATCAGTGGAAATGCTACGACAGGCTTTTTAGATGTTTCAATATACAACATACCAGCCGGTCAAACACCATGCAATGCTTTAGTTTCAGCAAATCTATTAGGATGTAATTATGCCGATTTCTCAGGAGGTTGTAATGAATTCGGGACTTCTTTTGGGTGTTCTTCTACAGTTCCTTCTCCAAATGTTGTAGCTGGGCAAGTTGTAATGATCATTGTTGAGGATTACACAAACGGGCCTTCTACAAGTTATACTTTACAATTAGCTGCTTCACCTGCTGCCCAAACTGGACCTCCAAATCCTGCCATTACTTTAGTAGGACCTTATTGTGAAAATGATGTACCTGTTCAATTAGCAGCAGTAAATATGGGAGGAACTTGGACTGGACCTGGTATTTCAACTTCTGGACTTTTCGATCCTTCTATTGCAGGTCCTGGAACACATACTATTAATTATTCAATAGGTCAAGTTCCTTGTAGTGCCAACTCAAGTACAACCATTGTTGTAAAACCTGTACCGTCAGTAACTGTAAATAGTGATATCAATTGCGGAGGTATTCCAACGGTTTTAACAGCGACATCATCTTTTCCTGGAGGTGTTTATTCTTGGATTCCAACTGCAAGTGCACAAAGTATTACAGTTTCACCAATGACAACTACATCTTATACAGTTACTTATTCTTTAAATGGATGTTCAAGCACACCTGCTACAGGTACTATTACAATAAGTGGAGCACCTACTTTTACTGTATTAGGGACTAATCCAACCACCTGTTCTTCAAATGACGGAATTATTTCTTTTTCTAATTTAATTGCTTCAACAAGTTATTCAATTTCGTATAGTGATGATGGAATTGTTCAACCTTCAACTGTTATGACTTCAAATTCAGCAGGTGTAATTACGATTCCAAATCTAAATTCAGGAGTATATACTAATTTCACCGTATCAATAAATGGTTGTACTGGTTCAGATTTATCAATTATCAATTTTTCAAATGTAGGAGCTCCAGTTTTAAACAACCCTGGTAATCAATCTGTTTGTAACAATTACACATTAACAACTCCCTTAGGAAGTAATTTATCAGGAAATGAGGCATACTATACTAATTCACAAGCATTTGGAGGAACAATCATTTCAGGAATTATTACAACTTCTCAAATGGTATGGATGTATGACATAAATGGAGGTTGTTCAAGTGAACAAAATTTCAACGTTACAATTACATCAACACCTATTGTATCAGTAACAAATGCATCAACATGTTCTGGTCAAAGTGCTACAATTACAGCTTCTTCTCAAACAGCTGGAGGAACTTATTTTTGGACAACTTCGGCTACAACACCTTCAATAATTGAATCCCCTCTTTTAACGACAAGCTACTCGGTTATTTATACTGTAAATGGATGTCCAAGTATTTCTACAACAGGAACAATAACTGTAGGAAGTTTTTCAACAGCAAATCCAGCACCTGATGTTCAATTTTGTTCAGGAGAAATAAGTTCGATTGGCTCGAATCCTTCCATTGGATTCACTTATTCTTGGTCTCCTTCTGTGGGATTGAGTTCAGCCTCAGTCGCAAATCCGACAATCAGTTTAACAAATTCAACACAAGTACCTATCAATTTAACATATTCATTAACCATAACATCTTCAACAGGATGCGTGTCTACTGATGCTGTACTTGTAACTGTTAATTCAATTCCAGCTACTAATTTCACATCAGACAAACTAACAGGATGTTATCCTCTTACAATTCTTTTTACCAATTTAACTTCGCCAATAGGATCTTCAACAACTTGGCATTTTGGAGATGGAGAAACTTCAAACTCAACTTCAGGAACAATTTCACATACATTTCTTACTGAAAATTGCTTTGATATCAGTTTAACTTCTACGTCTTCAAATTGTACGTCTTCAAAGTCAATTCCACAAATGATTTGTACACTTCCTAAAGCAAATGCACAAATAATGGTTGATCATCCGATTGCTTCAGTCTTAAATCCGGCGTTTAAGTTTGAAAATTTATCTACAAATTCAAATTCTTATACTTGGTTTTTAGGTGATGGATATACAACTACAGAAACAAATCCATCTCATATATATGAGAATATTGCAGGAGATTTTGTGGTAACTTTAATTGCAAGTACCAATGGAGAATGTTCCGACACTGCTTATGTAAATATTCAAATTATAGATGAATTAATATACTATGTTCCAAACACATTTACTCCAGATAATGATAATTATAATCAAACTTTTCAACCAGTCTTTACATCAGGATTTGACCCTTCAAGTTTTACATTGATGATATTAAATAGATGGGGGGAAATTGTTTTTGAATCGCATGATTCATCGAGAGGATGGGATGGTTTTTACAACCATAAAATGGCACAAGAAGGAGTTTATATTTGGACAGTAAATTTTAGTGATGGAGTTAGCGATAAAAGATATATTGATTCTGGAAGCATTTCTCTTTTAAGATAAACTTTAAAACAACAATCAATCACCCAATAAAATCAACAATAAAACTTAAAAAAACTATGAATAAGAAAATAAAATATACATTATTTATTTTAGGTCTGCTTATTAATTTAGAAGGATTAACACAAAATAGTGCAAAAAGTTTACAAGGAAGTACTGAAGATGACGACAATGCCTTTTGTATTACTAGAGATGCATCAAATAATGTTTATATAGGAGGTAATTTTCGGACGACAACAGATTTTGATCCAAGTGGAGCAACTGCTAATTTATCCACAGGTCAACCAACTGGAAATACAAATATGAATGGTTTCGTAAGTAAATATTCATCAAGTGGTACATATATTTGGGCCTTTAAAATTGGAAATGCTATTCCATTTGAAGGGACAATTGTTAACGGAATTACATTAGATGCATTAAACAATATTTATGTAATAGGTCAATTTCAAGGAACAGTCGATTTTGACCCAGGAGTTGGTACTTCTAATTTAATAAGTGCAGGCGTCAACGATATCTTTTTTGCTAAATATGATAACAATGGAATTTTCCAATGGGCAAATAAGATAGGATCAGTGAGTAGTGATAAAGGGGTTGCTATTGATACTGATGCGAGTAACAATGTTTATTTAACAGGAAATTTTCAAGGAGCAGCTGATTTTGATCCAGGAGTAAGTACTTCTAATTTAATAAGTGCAGGTGGTTTAGATGGTTTTGTTGCTAGTTACTCTTCTGCAGGTATTTACAGATGGGCTTTTGGACTAGGTAGTTCAAGTGCTGAAAATGGATATAGCATAAAAGTAGATTCAGGATCAAGCAATGTTTATGTAGGAGGAAGTTTTCAAAAAACTGTCGATTTTGATCCAAGTGGATCTGTTTCTAATTTATTATCAAGTACCCCTGCAAGCACTGTTGATATTGATGGTTTCATTGCTAAATACACAACCAATACTGGAACTTTTGTTTGGGCAAATAAAGTAGGAGGAAATCCCGCTACCACCTCAACTGAAGAAATTCAAAATTTAGCACTTGACGCAAGTGATAATGTTTATATTGCTGGACAAATGGTAAGTTCGATAGTTGACATTAATGGAACTCTTTTAACAAAAAAAGGATCTACTGACGCTTTCTACGCAAAATATAATTCTTCTGGAACTATTCAATGGGCTAATAATATTGGAACAACATTAAACTCAGTTTATCCGTATGATTTATATGTTGAAGGTACAAATTTATTTCTTGTTGGGAATTTTACAAATACAATAGATTTTGATCCATCTTCAGGAATTGAAAATGGAATTTCAAATGGGTCACTTGATATCTTTATAAGTCAATACAATGCAATAAATGGTAATTATGTTTGTAAAGCTACTATGGGAGGGACTAGTATTGATTATGCTAAAGCTGTAATCGGAGACGGTACTTTAACCAACACTTTCTATGTTACTGGTTGGTTTAGAGGAGTGAATGTAGATTTAGATCCTGATCCAATTGTTTCTCAACTTGTCACTTCTGGTTCTTTAGGTGGAAGTTCAGACATTTTCTTTGGAAGATATACTATTGCAAATTCAGCAGCTACAGTTGCATTAACTTCTGCAATAAACACGGACGCACAATCTCTTTGTTCAAGTGCTCCAATTACAAATATTACTTATTCTATTATTGGCACCAATGCAACAGTAACGGGTTTACCAACTGGTGTTACAGGAACTTATTTAGCTGGTGTTTTAACAATTTCTGGAACACCTTCGGTTGCAGGAACATACATTTATACTGTTAGTTCTGCTGGAAGTTGTAGTACATCTTCTGAACTCACTGGTTCCATAATATTTGGTCAACCTTCTGCCCCAATAATTGGAACAATTACAAATCCTTCTTGCTCTTTAGCGACTGGAAGTGTTGCTTTAAGTGGATTACCAGCAGTTGGAGCTTGGACGGTTACCGCTACTCCAGGAGGAACAACAATTTCAGGAACTGGACCAACAACTACCGGATCATTCTCAGGATTAACAGCTAGTACAACCTATACATTTACAGTTACAAATTCTGTTGCTTGTATTTCTAGTACTTCTACAAATGCTGTCATTGGTGCTTTGGCTGCAAATCCTTCTGCCCCAATAATTGGAACAATTACACATCCTTCTTGTTCTTCAGCGACTGGAAGTGTTGCTTTAAGCGGTTTACCAGCAGTTGGAGCTTGGACGGTTACTGCAACTCCAGGAGGAGCAACAATTTCAGGAACAGGACCAACAACTACCGGAACATTCTCAGGATTAACAGCTAGTACAACCTATACATTTACAGTTACAAATT
>CANJKA010000079.1 GCA_947474675.1 Flavobacteriales bacterium | reverse complement strand
TTGATTCCAATAAATCAGATAAAGAATTTCTATCTGTCACATCACTTTGACGGTATTCTAGTCGTGGATTCAATGACAACTGCTCTTGTTTTTCTACAGATAATGCACTTCTACCCGTTAAAATCACTCGTGTATCTTTGGTACTTAAAATATAATCACTAAATATTTGACCAAGACCACCAAATCCTCCTGTAATCAAATAAACGCCTCCTTTTTTAAGAACCTTTTCATGGGATAATTCTTTTCCTAAAATTACCTCATCCAATTGTTTCTCTTCTCGAACATTATCTTGATAACGGATCTCTAAAGATCCTATCGAAGCACTTTCGTTTTCAATAACCTCTACTAATTCTTCTAGTTTTTGAACAGATAAACTATCAACACCTATTAATTTTGCGTGAAAATTTGGATTTTCTTGTTGTGCTGTTTTCAACAGACCACTCAAAAAACCATATTCAGAAACTTCTGAATTAGCATATAAAAACAACAGATGAACTTCTTCCCGTTCTACCATTTTTGAACGTACTATTTCAAAAACTTCTTCAAAACAATGACTTTCATTTTCTGCTTGAATACTCAATGTTTCTAATTCTGTTCGTTCTTTCAAACTATCTCCTAATTGAGAACTGCCTCCTAATAATATTATTTCTGTTGCATAATTATGAACTACTGACTTCTGAACAGATGGATTCCAAGAAGCTGTATGAATACGAATAGAGGAAGCTTCTTTACTATTTTCTGTTAGCTGTTCCTTATTTTTTTTGTCTAAAGGAACAAATAAGAAATCTCTGATTGCAACACAAATGTTTCCAGAATCATCCATGATATCAAAATCAATACCTTGCATTGGATCAGATGACTTACGTTTAGCCAACACCCACACTTCTTCTGGAAGTTGATCATAAATAATGACTTCTTTAACCGAAAAAGGTAATGAAAATGTCGCATGACCACTGAAAATTGAAAAACCAACACTTGTATGCAATGCAGAATCAATCAATCCAGGATTTAAGAAACATTTATCTTGCGCAGGAAGAAACACTCTTGAAAGTGCTATATTTTCATCGTAGAATAATTCTTTTACTCCTCTAAATGTAGTTCCTAATTCAAACCCAAACTCTAAAAAATTAGAATACAATTCACTTCCCGCAATTGAAAGATTAAACTCTTCTCTCAATTGAATTAGATTATTGGCTGGTTGAACAATTCCTTTTTTATGATCAATTTTTCCTTTGGAATAAATTGATTGACCAATTTGATCAGAAGAATGAATTAAAAACTCAAATGACTCATTTTTTGGATGCAATGAAATTTGATAACTATTCTCCTGAGGGCTATCGTAGATAATAGGTTTTGACCACGTAATATCGCTTAGGACATTTATTGGTTTATCAAGAGCAATTTCACCCGCCATTCTTGCCCACTCAAAATAAGCAACACCTGGTAATATTTTTTTACCTTTTACTTGATGGTCTTTCAGAAAAAACTCATTTCCATCAAATCGAGTTTCAAACTGCAGGTTATAATACGAGCACTTATTGACGTGTACTAAAGGATGTAGTTTTAATCCAACAGATTTGGTGCTTTCAGAAGTTGAAATCCAATAGCGCTTTTTATCGAATGGATAAGTTGGTAAATTTACTTTTTGAAGAGATTCATTTTTGTGTAATTTTACCCAAGAAATTGGTTGTCCAGTGAACCAAATAGAAAGAATCTCTTCTAAATTATTCTCTTGAGTGTATTGAATTAATAACTTCTCTAAATCATCCTCTTCCCAATTTTCATACTTCAATTTTCTCGAAGTTAATACAGAATCATTTTCGAGCACATCACTTAAGACATTAATCAACTGTTCTACTGATCTCACAACACATCCATACTTTTCGGAATAGTGATCTCTTCCAATTTGCAAAGTGTATGCAATTCTATGAATATCTACTTCTTCATTGCTTTTTAAATATTTCAATAAATTGCTCACTTGTTCAACCAACAATTCGTTGGTTTTAGCAGAAAGTACAATTATTGCATCCTCTTTACTTTGTTCATGAAAATTAAGCACAGGTGAATATTCTTCTATAATTACATGTGCGTTTGCTCCACCAAATCCAAAACTGCTGACCCCTGCAATTCGAGGTTTATTATTTTTTACGATCCAGTCTTTTGTTTCTCTAAGCAAATAAAAAGGAGTATTATTCAATTTTATAAATTCATTTTCTGCTTTCAGATGTGGGTTACCTGGTAAGGTTTTATTTTTAATGCTTAATAGAACTTTCGTTACACCTGCAATTCCTGAAGCAGCTTCCAAATGCCCTACATTTGCTTTAACTGTACCTATTCCACAATTATTCTCACTTGAAAAATCCAGATTCTGTTCTTTGTACATTTTTTTAAATGCACCAACAACTCCTTCTATTTCAATTGGATCTCCCAAAGGAGTACCTGTACCGTGCGCTTCTATATAACTTACATCCTCTGGATTAACCCCAGAAGATTGATATGCTTTCAAAAGTAATTCTCTTTGCGCAATTGGGTTGGGAGATGTTAAAGTATTCGCTTTCCCTCCATGGTTTTCTGACGTTCCTCTAATCAAACCGTAGATGGTATCTCCATCTTTTTCAGCTTGACTCAATTTTTTGAGAACAATCATTCCAACTCCTTCTCCACGCACATAACCATTGGCAGATTGATCAAATGATTTACATCGTCCATCCTCACTCAACATTCCAGCTTGACTGAACGATATACTCAATTTAGGCGACAATAACGCATTTACTCCACCAGCAATTGCTATATCACAATGACCATTTTTGATGTTCTCCACTGCTCTATGAATTGCCACCAAAGCACTTGAACACGCTGTATCAATTGGTTCACTTGGTCCATGAATATCTAATAAATACGAGATCCTATTGACCAATATTGAATGCGATGAACCTGTAGAATACTGGGCTTCTCCAGCTAAATCATCTTCTCCGTTGAACAAAACTGTATAATCAGATGTTGCTACACCAATAAAAACGCCAGTATTCGTTCCTTTTATACTTTCAGTTGAAATACCTCCATCTTGCAACGCTGCATAAACAGCTTCCAAAGCAATTCTCTGTTGTGGATCCATTAATTCTGCTTCTCGTGGAGAAATAGAAAAAAACAGAGGATCAAATTTATCTATATCGGAAATAAAACCACCCCATTTAGCTTTTGTTTTATTTTTTTCTTTGAAAGGATCTCCAAAATGTTCTTCCCAATCCCATCTGTCTTTGGGTATTTCAATGATCGAATCTTTACAATTTTTCAAATTATCCCAAAATTCATCTAAATTGTCAGCACCTGGATATCGACCGCTTATTCCTACAATGGCGATCTGCTCTTCTTGTTCCTGTTTTTTAGTGAAAGAATTCTGTTCAAAAGACTTAATTCTTACATTTTGACTAATGAAATAATCATTTTGTTCTTCTGAACTGATAACAATATTATTCTTCTCAATTATAACATTATGAACATCACTCTTTTCTGTAAAACATGAAGGATATTCTTCTAATAAGTAAGCACTTAAATTTCGAATAGAGGGGTAATTGAAAAACACAGTTGGCATCAAATCTAACTGAAATTTACTATTTAGCTCAGTTGAAAATTTACTCAAAAGGATAGAATCAAAACCAAGATCTCCTAAATCCTTATCCATTTTTAACTTACTAATATCCAACTTTAATAAGTCTGCAGCCATTCCCTGTATTACTTTTTCAAGATTCTTTTGTGGAATAGTTGATTTTTTGTCATGCTCCTCAAAAGTACTGTTTGTCGTTGCCACAATTTGATTGTCTTTTTGTATTGGATTAAGAAAAAGTACAATAGTATGCACACTATCAATATTTAGTAATGATTTGAATGCTTTTATCCCTTCTTCTGTAGGCATTGCGACAATCCCCCGATTTTTTTCTAGGATGCGTAACATTTCTGTTCCCAACTGCATGCCTCCTGAAGCCCAATACGGCCAACTTATACTCTTTGTTTTTCCTTTACGAAGTCCATTTTGAACCAATTCGTCGCGGTAGACTGCATAATGATCCATGTAAGAATTCGCAGATGCATAATCCGATTGTCCAATATTTCCTATCACGCCAGCTATCGATGAAAAATAAACCATGAAATCAAGTTCGTCTTCTTTTGTCAATTCATCCAAATTGCGTGTTCCTAAAATCTTGGGTGACAAAACTGTACGGATATCTTCCAATTCTTTGTTTTGGATGAAACTGTCTTTTGTGGTTCCTGCACTATGCAGAATTCCATTGATCACTCCATAATTTTCACGAATTGATTCCAATAAATTAGATAAGGAATTTCGATCACTTACATCACTTCGATGGTATTCTATTCGTGGATTCAATGACAACTGTTCATGTTTTTCATCAGTTAACTCACTTCTACCTATCAAAATTACACGAGTATCAGCTGTTTCCAAAATAAAATCACTAAATATCTTCCCTAGTCCTCCAAATCCTCCTGTTATTAAGTAGACACCTCCCTCTCGAAATTTAAATTCTTCAGTTAATTCTTGATCAACAACTATTTCTTGCAATTCTCTTACTTCACGAACACCATCTTGATAACGTATTTCCAATGCTTTTTCATTGTATCTTTCATTTTCGATAATACCTATTAACTCCTCCATCTTTTGAACAGATAAACTATCCACTCCGATGAGTTTTGCATGGAATTTTGGATTTTCTTGCTGAGCAGTTTTTAAAAAACCATTCAAAAAACCATATTCTGAAATATCAGAATTTCGATATAAAAGAAGTAATTGAACTTCATTTGGTTCACTCATTTTCGCTCGAACTAACTCAAAAACTTCTTCAAAACAGTTGGTTTCATTTTCTGGTTGAATATTGTTTACCTCTAATTTTGTTCTTTCATTTATTCGATAAGCCAATTGACTACTTCCTCCTAGTAAAATTACATCATTCAATATTTTTTGAGAATCGTCCTCTAATTCAGTTTTTTCCCACTCCAGCTTATGAAAAGATAATGTTACTTTTTTCTTTTCTACCTTCTTGATATTTTCTAAAGGAAGAAAAACAAATTCTTTCATTTGAACCAAAACTGTACCTTCTTCATTAAAAATATCCACATCATAACTATGGATTTTATTTTCAATTCGGTTATTCTGACTCAATCTAACATACGACCAAATTTTAGAAGGCAAACGATCAAAAATTGCTATTTGCTTCACCATATAAGGCAAAGCCATTTGTTTCGAATCATTACCTAATTGTAAAGCAAAACTCGTTTGCAAAGCACTATCCAAGATACCAGGTGTTAAATAATACTCATCTTTAGTTGGTAACTCAATTTCTGAAAGTGCTTCTCCTTCTTTATGATAAACGTTTTTGATTCCTTTAAAATCTTTACCTAACTGTAAACCTGTCTCATCAAATAATTGATAAAATTCTTCTCCCTTAGTTACCGTGGCAAATCCTTTAATCAAAGATGAAAGATCCATTCGATCTGGATGGCTTAATGACTCAAATTGTATTTTACCCTGACTATGTTTTAATTCGAACTCGCTTCCCCCAACAACTTGAAACGCCATGTGTTCATTTTGAAGTTCAAATAAAATTGAAATTTGATTTAGATCTTGCTTAATATTTATTGGAACGAGCCAATTAAAATCCGTTAAGACAGTGATATTCTTACGTAACGTTTTAGAAGCTGCTTCTCGTATCATTTCGATATAAGCAACAGCAGGTAAAATTTTCTCTGATTTTACTCTATGTTGATCAAAAAAGTATTCCGTTCCGTCAAATTTGGAGAGATATTTTTGTCCGAAAGCATCCGATACATTTTCATGTACCAAAGGATGAATAAATGAATGTCCTTTGAAATAATTCTGTTCACTCTTAACAGGTAACCAATAACGTTCTTTCGCGAAAGGATAAACAGGGATGGAAATTTTACTTGGTTTATTGGATGCATACAGCATATTCCAATCAACGCTTACTCCATTAACCCATAATTGACCTAAGGAGCCAATTTCTTTTTGTTTGATCGCGGTATTAATATACGCCTTTCCTGCTTCTCCTTGAAGAACAAAAGAATTAGTAGTGTTATCCGTGTTACCATAATAACCTCTTGAATAATCCTTTGAAAGATATTTTTCCAAAAATTCAATCATTTGTTCTTTTGATGCTACAACAAAAGCCATCCGTTCTTCGAAATGCTTTCTTCCAACTTGTAATGTATAAGCTAGATTATTAAGTTCGGAAAAGTTCGTTTTCTTAACGTATTTAAGCATATTAGCAACATACTCATCAAGTTGTTCTTTAGTTTTGGCAGATAAAACAAATAATATCTCAGATGATGGGATAATTTGTTTTTGATCAGTGAATTCTTCTAGAACCAAATGAGCATTTGTTCCACTGAATCCAAAACTACTAATTGCTGCTCTTCTTTTTTGATCAACTTCAACACACCAATCTTCCAATTGCGTTTGAATTTTAAATGGGCTTTCAACTAGGTTTATTAAGGGGTTGATTGTATCAAAATTTAATGAGGGAGGAAGTTGTTTGTTTTTTAATGACATAACTACTTTAACAACTCCTGCAATCCCTGCGGACATAATTGTATGACCAACATTTGTCTTCACGCTTCCTATTGAACAATAATTCTGTTTGTCAGTAAAAGAAGTAAATGATCTTTTCAAGGCCTCAAATTCGATCGGATCACCTAAACTTGTTCCTGTTCCATGTGTTTCCACATACGAAATTGTTTCTGGATGAATACCAAATTTTGTATAAACTTCCTTTTCTAAAGTAAATTGTGACCGCATGCTAGGAGCTGTAATACCACTTGTTAAACCATCTTGATTTACAGCACTTCCTTTAATCACAGCATGAATATTATCGTTATCATTCAACGCATCTTCTAATCGTTTTAAAACAATAACACCAACTCCTTCACCAGGTACAAAACCATTCGCTCTACTGTCAAATGCATAACATGTGCCATCAGGTGATAACATTCCTGCATTACTTGCTTGTTTGAAAAAATAGGGTGTAATAAAAAGAGAAACTCCTCCTGCCAATCCGACATTACATTCACCTGAACGTAAACTATTACACGCCATATCAATAGCTACCAACGAACTTGAACAAGCACTATCGATTGCAACAGCTGCTCCTTTTAAATTGAGTAAATATGAAATACGTGAAGCTAAAACGGAAGCTGAATTTCCCCAGAATGCTGCAGGTTCTTGATTTACTTCATCAACAGCATGAATATAATCCCCTTGTTGCGCCCCAACATAGACATTACATTTGATTTCATTCAAACTGTCTGGATGAATTCCACTGTCTTCTATAGCATGCCAACAGTGTTGTAAAAATAAACGTTGTTGAGGATCCATAACCTCCGCTTCACGACCTGAAATTCTAAAAAAGGAAGGATCAAATTTGTCTATATCTTTTAAAAAGCTGCCCCACTTATTGTAAGTTTTATCTTTCTCTGATCTGTCATCACTATAGTGTTCATTCAGATTCCAACGATCTTCTGGTACTTCTTCAATGAGTGATTTCCCGTCTCTTAGATAATTCCAAAATTCTTCTATATCATTTGCTTTTCCAAAAGCTCCACTCATTCCTACAATTGCGATATCGCAAGTATTCAATTGACGTGAATTTATTCCAATTAGATTAGGTTCTTTTTGCATTGAAGGAATTACTTCCACTACAACTTTTCCTATATTACTTCTATTTTCAATTGTACGATAAGCATCTTTAAAATTGGAGAATGATACTATTTTTTGAGTTGTGTTTTTTATTATTCCTTTCTCCTCCAATTCTAAACATTCCTTCCATAATTGCTGTGTATAAGCAGCTTCCTCTTCGAACATTTTTCTCAAGTCTACTCCAAAAAATGTTTGATTATTAGAAAATTGGCGTAAGTCCAAACTACTTGCTGATTTAATGGCTGTCATAGAAAGTTCTACGTATCTTCCTCTTCTAGACAAACAATTCATCCCTTTTTGAACGTTGGAACCAGACAGCGTATTGATTACAACATCAACTCCTTTCCCATCCGTTATTCGTTTTATTTCCTGTGCAAAATCTGTTTCCAAATAATTGATTACTTCATCAACACCAATTTTTCGAAGATAATTTAGCTTTTCAGTACTTCCTGCCGTTGCAATTATTTTGGCTCCAAAATGTTTCGCCAACTGTACTCCAATTAATCCAGCTCCTCCAGTTGCAGTTTGGATTAAAATTGTTTCGTTTTCTTTCAATTGAATCCTTTTGAAAACTTCCAACATCGTAATAGAGACAACTGGTAGCGAACATGCATCAATATGAGAAAGTGATTTAGGTTTTTCAAATAAATGTTCTTCAGTAACTACTATATGGGTGGCATGGGTGGCATTAGCTAATACAACCACTTCATCACCTGCTTTGAATTTTGAGATTTTAGACCCTGCTTCTAGTACAATTCCTGAAGCTTCAAATCCTGGTGAAAATGGATAGTCAGGCATTGTAGGATACATTCCTTTAACGCAAAGAAGATCTCCAAAATTCAGAGAAAAACTGTGAATTTCGACTAATACTTCATTGTCATTCAAAAGTGGTAGATCGAACGATTTCAATTCTATATCATCAATTTCACCTGGTTTATTTAACCATAATTTGATAGCTTTACCTTCTTTCATCTCAGCAATTCTTGCATTTGATGTAGGAATATTAGATACCTCATCACGATCGATACTGTCGCTTTTAACTTCTGTTTCAATAGCTGTTTTCGTCGTTATTTTGTGGGTATATTCTTCAGATAAATATTCTGACAATAAAGCAACTGTGGGATAATCAAAAAGAACTGTTGTAGGAATAGATGCATTTAAATCATTGTTAATGTCCTTAATCAAATCTAAAGAAACGATGGAATCTATTCCATAATCTGTAATCGGCGTATTAGGATCAATTTGAGATGGATTCATTTTTAGAACTGCTGCTACTTTCTGAGTAACAAACAATTGCATATCTCCCTCAATTTTATACGTTTGTTGTTCTTTATTTACTTTTTCTTCTTTTTTCTTTTCAATTTGTATCCAACCATCGCTTTTAGCTACGACGATTTGTTGAGATAAATTCAAGTTATCAGGCAGTATTTCAATTTCTTTAAATCCAATTTCATTCAGTACTAAATCCCAATTATCACTTGATAACCCTGGACTTCCTTTCAATCGAATTTCAGCATCTTCGTAAATCCACCAACCATCTAATAATCCAAATGTTAAAGTGTTAAATAATTCGGTTTTAGAAATTTCATTGAGTAAAAGAATTCCTTTATTTTTCAATAACCGTTTTACATTTTGTAAAGTAATTTCAATATTTTTTGTAGCATGTAATACATTTGCAGCAATAATTAAATCAAAGTCACCTTCTTGAAAATCCTGATTAAGGGGATTATCTTCAATATTCAGTAATTTAGTTTGTAAATAGGGAGTCTGAGATCTATACTCTTTTTCTGCATAATTCAAGAAGCTCTTGGAAATATCCGTGTACACGTATTCAATTCGATCTTGAAAAGGTTTCAATTTTTCAAAAATCAATTTACTTGTTCCTCCTGTTCCAGCCCCGATTTCTAAAATTTTTATTTTTTGTTGTGAACTGTTTTTGACCAACTCACTAACGTAACAACATAGTAATTCATTAAAATAATCAGCAACATAATTTCCTTTATAAATAGCACTAACTAAACTCATATCTCCATTAGGAAATAAAACTTCAGTAGATTTTAGTTCACCAGTAAGAATTTCTGGCAACTTTCGCATTGTTTCAAAAATCAAACTAGCATGAGAATTAAAATCAATATATTGATTTTTGTAATTCGAAATCGCTTCTTCAAAATTAAACGTATCCAAGTTGTCTATCTTTTCTTGAGACAGCAATAGCTCTCCTTCTTTTTCGAATAAATAGCTTTTTGATTCAAGGTGATCTAAGACCTCAAATATGAAACGTTCATATTTCAAAAGGATCAATACATCCGAACAAAATGTATTTTTTGAAATTGATGTTTTTTGAGTTTTAGAAACAAACCCCAAAAGTATTTTTAGTAAAATAAATTCACAAATTTCATCTAAAGCTTGAATTGCGACATGACTTCCTTCAAATGTCTGTACATCCAATTCTACCACTTCAAAATTTGATGAATTTTCAACTTGCTTTATTTCTACTTGTTTGACCTCGTTTTTCATTTAAAATATCCTTATATATATTGAGTTTTATACTGTTCTAAAGTGTTTTCAAAGCAATCAATTGATGATTTTCGCTATTTAACAGTGTCTCTAAAATTTGCATTCCTTCCGTTTTATTAATGCTCCCAACGCCAATCGACGACATTCTTTTGCGATATTCTTCTGTAGCGACAATACCAACTTCTCCCCAATATCCCCAATTGATGGTTACTACTTTGGCTTTAATTTGGTCATTTAACCATCTCGAGTACGCGTCTTTGTATGCACACCCTGCCGCATAATTTGCTTGTCCGGCTGAATGAGTTAATGCTTGAAGTGAAGAATAAAAACACACAAAATCCATTTTATCTGAATTAAATACTTCTATAAAATTTTGACTTGCTGTTGATTTTGGATCAAATGATTTACTAAAATCTTCTTCAGACATATTTTTAACTAACATATCATTCAATACTATCGCAGAATGAAACAAACCATTTACCTCTCCAAATTCATCTTTAATCTTTTTTCTAGCATTTTCAAGAGAATTTCTATCGTTTGCATTACACGATATGTACACAGGCCTTTTCCCTAATTTAGACATCTCGTCCAATGCTTGTCCAATGTCTTCAGACATTTCTCTTCTACCTAACCACACAACTTGTGCTTGATATTTTTTGATTAGGTATTCTGAAGTAACTTTACCTAGACCACCAGCACCACCTAACAAAACATAAACACCATTGTTTTTTATAATGGTATTTTCTTTCTTATTCAAATGAATTTTAGACATACTCATGGAATACCAAAACCCTTTTCTAAATGCCAGTGGTGAACCTGATTCTGTAGATCTAAAACATAAGAGTTTTTCAATCGTATCTTGATCTTCATGAATTTGCGAAATATCAATTACATTGCAATTCCAGTTCTTTTGTTCTTTGGCCAGTGAACCTATCAAACCAATCAATCCTCCACCTTTGAGAGATTGTTGTTCTTTACCAAATATTTTTTGAACATTTTTGGTAAAAACCGAAATGGAAAGATTAACATTTTCACCTTCATTTTGATAGATTTTTTGTAAATCTTTAAATATTTTAAGTTCTACAAAATCTTTATTTTTCTCATCTATCAAACCATCCAAAAAGACAATGTGATCTTGTTTTTCTATCGAATGAATAGCAGTGTCACAAGTAACTATTCCTCCTAATTTCTCAATTGTTTTTCTAAAAGCTACAACTGATTCATTTTGAAGATCTGCTGATATCAATAAAAAAAGTTTGCCTGAAATGGAATTCGGAACATAGTCTACCTGTTTAATTCTATTCCATGATTTGACATACAGCAAATTTGAAATATCAACTTCATTTTCTTCAATAACTTCATTAGGAGAAACTACTTTATTCTCTATTTGAATTAGTCCAAGTTTTTTGAAACTTACAATCGATTCACCTTTATCATCCAATAAATCAATGTCGTATTGTTTTAATTTGCCTTCAATGGAAGTTGGAGAACTATTTCGAACATAGCACCAAACATGTTCATCTAGTGCTCGATGAATCGTAACTTCGTCCACATTGTATGGTAAAGAAACACCGGACTTTAAATTATTCATCCCCATTCCCAAACAAGTTTGTAATGCACTATCCAATATTCCAGGATTTAGTATAAAGTCTCTGTCGATTGGTAATTGTATTCGTGAAAGAGCTTCAATATCACTATAAAAAAGTGTTTCAATTCCTTGAAAAGACTTTCCATACTTTATCCCAAGTTGTTCAAATAATTGATAACATTCATTTTTTGCTAATGAGTTACTCATCTTGTTTCTAATTTTTGATAAATCATAACAAGTAGGTTTTTCATTTTCGAGATAAGATATCACACCTGTTCCATGCATTTTTTTGTTTTCATTTTCAGTAGAAAATACTGAATAATCAACATCTTTTCCATTTGGTTCAAAAACAATCTGAACTTTTTTAGGATCATTTTCAATTGAAAACGGGGTCAACCAAGTCAAATTCTTGACCTTCTTTGCATTTTGGTGTAATACATTTCTACTGCCAGAAAGAGCCATCTCTAGGTACGCCACCCCTGGTAAAATTTTTCGATCATTTACAATATGATCTTCAAAAAAGAATTCATTTCCACTGTATATACTTGTAAAAAGAACAGCCTCCTCTCTCGTCTCATGACTGTGCAACAATGGATGAACATTTGGCGATTTTTCAATAATCTTTTTCAAGTTAGGAATCCAGTATCGATCTTCCTGAAAAGGGTAAGTAGGCGTACTTATTTTGGATATTTGTCTTTTAGCATATAATTTATTCCAAGAAATCGGAGCACCCGAAACCCAATATTGAGCTATCTTTGGTATATTAATCTGCGCATGTATTTCGTTTAAATATTGGTCTGCTAATGCATCAATTTGATTGAGTTTGCAATTGTTAAAATTGATTCTCTTATCTTCTTTTCCTATCAAAAACAGTTGCAATAGCTCGACTAATTCTTCAAAACCATTAGCAATTAATGCTAATCTAACATCCATCTCTTCTCTTCCTATTTGAAAAGTATAAACAAATGATTGCCAGTTAAGTTCATCTTCTGAAGAAATAAAATCAACTATTTTTCCTATATATACATTTAATCGTTCAACTGTTTTGGCAGAAAGAACAAACACCATTGTTTCATTTTCAAGGTTTCTATTTTCCTTTACTTTTGTTTCATATTCACCTATCAAAATATGTGCATTACTTCCTCCTGCTCCAAAACTACTAATTCCTGAAATTCGTTCTTTATCTGAAATCCAAGGTTCTAAGTTTTGTTGAACTGTGAACGGGGAATTTTCGAAATTAATTGTGGAATTGAGTTTTTCAGAGTGTAAGGACGGTACAAACATTTTGTTTTTCATCTGCAGCAAAATTTTGGTCAAACCTGAAATACCAGCAGCTGACTCTGCATGCCCAATATTCGATTTTACGGATCCTAAACGGCAAAATTGCTTTTTTTGAGATTCAAATGCACTAATCAAACCACGAACTTCTATTGGATCTCCTAAACTTGTCCCTGTACCATGCGCTTCAATATAGGAAATATCTTCAGCTTTTATATTCGCCCTAGCCATTGCCTTTTTTATCACTGATGATTGGGCTTTTGGATTTGGAACTGTATAACCATTTGTCTTTCCACCATGATTGATGGCAGTTGATTTGATAACACCATAAATATGATCACCATCCAAAATAGCCTGATCCAAAGATTTTAATAACACTGCTCCAACACCTTCTGCTGGAACATATCCTTCCCCACCTTCTCCAAAACTCATGCATTTGCCTTGCGAAGAAACAAAATTATTTTGGCTTAACAAGCGATATTTATTAGGGTGAATACTCACATTAACTCCCCCGGCAAAAGCCATATCACAATCCCCGTTGAAAATGCTACTGCATGCATAGTGAATCGATGTTAATGAGGATGAACACATTGTATCAATCGCTAAACTAGGCCCCTCTAAATTTAGGACATAAGAAACCCTATTAGCAATGCTACTTGGACTACCTCCTACATTTATATAATTTCCTTTTTGAAATTCTTCCAATCCTAAAAGGGGATAATCTTCATTCATTACACCTACAAATACTCCTACTCCATTTTCTGCATTTGAACGTAAAGTACGTCTTGTATATCCAGCATCTTCCATCGTACTCCACACAGTTTGAAGAAACAAACGTTCTTGTGGGTCCATTAATTCAGCATCTCGGGGAGAAATGTTAAAGAATAAAGGGTCAAATTTGTCTACATCGCTTAAAAATCCACCCCATTTACTAAAACTTTTTCCTGGTATTCTTTTCTCAGCATCATAAAATTGGTCTAAGCTCCATCTATCATCTGGAATTTCAGTAATACAATCTAATCCATTTTTAAGAATCTCCCAAAATTCAGGAATCGAATTGGCACCTGGATATCTTCCACTCAAACCAATAATTGCAATTTCTCTCCTATAAACATTAGATGTTTGTGAATCATCTTTGATCTGTTCTATTTTGTTGATGATTGAATTACTCTCTAGCAACGATGAATATAAAAGTCTTCCATTTTTACTTTCCAAATTTCCATCATTCAGATGATCGTAAAGCTCAGATTTGTGTTCATTTTTAAAATATTCTACTAATTCATCTAAAGACTGACATTCGAAAAACAAGGTTCGAGGAATATTTTGAAAATAGGTTGAAAACTCATTCAATAATCGACTTATCATTAATGAATTTATTCCGAATTGATCAAAAGAAGTATCGTTTTCAATTCTTTTTTTGTCGATTTTCAATCCAATAGCAAGTATGTTTTTTATGAAATCTACAACGACTTCATTGTCAAATTTGAAGTCAAAATTTGTTTCGAATTGATCATCTTTCTTTTGATTTTTTTGAAAGATATCACGTGACCCAAAATACACGACTCCTTGATTTTCACAATGATTAATTAAAAATTCAAAATCTTTTAAACCTTCTTTAGTAGGTAGTAATGCAAAACCAATGCTTTTTGAAAGATATTCCACGATTTCTGAACTCATTTTCATACCACCATCTTCCCAGAGTGGCCAATTGATACTAATTGACTTTCCAGAACGCAAGCCCATAGATGCGAGTTGATTTCGGTAAAACGAAAAATCATCTAAAAAAGCATTCGCAGTTGCATAATCTACCTGACCTTCGTTCCCTATAATGGAAGATATGGAAGAAAAAGAAATGAAAAAATCCAACGGATATCCTGCCGAATATTCATCTAAGTTTTTAATTCCTGAAATTTTCGGTGCCAAAACTTGTTGAATATTTTCGGTGGTTTTATCCATTATATTCAAATCATTGGAGTAACCAGCACTGTGAATAATACCGTTTATTATCCCATGATTTTTTTCAATCTGAACAAATAAGTTTTTAACTTGAATTGCGTCTGATACATCACAAGAATAATATTGAATTGATTTAGACAATTCTTGTAGAGTATGTTCAATTTCTTCCGTTTTTATAGACCTACCAACAACTACCAATTGAATATCTTGAATTCTACTTATGTAATTCGCGAAAATAGCCCCCAAGCCAGAGGCTCCACCAGTAATCAAATATACTCCACCTTTCGTTAAAGTAATACCTGATCTTTGGTTACTTTTAATTTCTAATGGTTCAATTTGTTTTTCAAAACGTTTGCTGTTTTTATAACGAACATAATCACCTTTGGACGCCATTTCGGTATATATACACTTTTGAAAAAACGAAATATCTTGACTAATCTCATTATCAATTTCAAGAATTTTACCTCGAATGTCAATTCTTTCCTTCGTTAATGATTTAAATAATCCTGTCAAGCATCCAAATAGTTGATTATTGTTGTTTTCATAAATTACCATATAGTAAAAACTGCAATTATCTTCAATGTCTTTTTGAATGATTTTTACCAATTGATTAAAACAATCCGTTTCATCTATAGTTTGAATATTAAGGGATCGAATTGAATCATTAACTGTTATTTTATCAGTTTCTGAATTTAATAAATTGACAAAAATCAGCTTTGAGTTAGTTTCTTCTTTATAAAGTTCTTTTTGTTTTGGAATAGCTATACTTTCTTTCCATTTGACATCGTATAAAAAAGATTTCGGGACAATCTTCACAGTATTATTAAGTTTCTTAACTGTAAACTCTTCTATTTCTAAACAAATATTTCCGTCTTGATCAACAACTGTTATCGAAAATGATTCAAAATCATCATTATTATATTTTCCTCTTTTAGCAATTGCATATGTCACTTCGGACATTTTTTTAAAAAAGACCATTTTATCGACGCTCACCGGAATTTTTTGAACTCGAGTTTCATCTTCCATTGAAAATCCAATACACGATTGAAAAACAGCATCTATCACAAATGGATTTAGAATATAATCTGTCTCCTTAATTGATTCTATATGAGCAATAATACTCTCTTCCTTCTTATAAATATTTTTTATTCTTCTAAAAGCTGGACCATATTTCATTCCTAAACTTTCAAAAATTTGATAGCATTCTTCACCTGAATATACACCTACTGGAAATTCTAACACATCTTCAATGTTAATATGGAGTTGAACAGATTCAATTGATTCTATAAATGCTGAACAAAATGTAGTATCACTACCAGTCAATAATAGCTCAAATTGTCCGTTGCTTTCCTTTATTGACGTTTGTAAATCAATCTCTTTCCTTTCAGTCGTTAACAGATTTTCCCATTGGATATCATTAATAACAAAGGTCGATTCTCCAACAACTTGATTAAAGGTGTATGCAAACATTTCTACCATTGCTGCCCCTGGCATCATTGCTATTTGATCAATTACATGATCTCTAAAGAAAATGCTGTTTTCTTTGAAAAAAGATCTAAAATTATACGACTTTAAATTCGAGCAATTTTGGTGAATCAATGGGTGCATCTCTTTTTGAGCTATGTCAGAAATGTTTTCTTCATTTACCCAATGACGTTCTTTTTCAAACGAATAAACAGGTAAATGTAGTTTAGTTGGTCGTCTGTCAAATAGTTTTTCCCATCGGATTATCCCCCCTGCTGCCCATAAAGGAATCAAGTCATCTAAGTTTCGTTCTTCCAGAGCCCGAATTAGACTTGATTCAATTTCCTTAGCAGTCAATGGAGTTGATAACATCAACGATTGTTGATTCAGTATAAAGTTTTCAGGACATAGATTAAACTCTTCCAATTTATTAATTAGGTCCTCTATAGTAGTTGCAATAAATGCTACTTTGACATTTTTTGTTTCTCTTCCAACTTGTAATGTGTAGGCATAATCTTCCAAATCAAGATTTCTATTCTCCTTTAAAAAGGCTAGATTTCTACTTATCAATTCAATAAGCGATTTTTGAGATTTTGCAGAAAACAACACCAACGATTTGCTATTGGATGATACTACTTTTGATTGATTACGATCATAAGATTCAAGTATGATGTGAGCATTTGATCCGCCAAACCCAAAACTACTAATTCCAGCTATTTTTGATTTGTTTCCCGTTTCCCATTTTCGGGTTTCACGACATAGATAAAATGGTGATTTATCAAGTTGAATATATGGATTGACATTTTCCAAATGAGGGTTCCCTGGAATATATCCGTATTTCATGCTTAAAAGCACTTTCACAACACTCGCTATTCCAGCAGCAGATTCCAGATGTCCTATATTTGCCTTTACGCTACCTATACCACAATATGCTACAGGTAAATCAATATCACCTTTCAAATCATTAAAAGCTTGTTTCAACGATTCTATTTCGATAGGATCTCCCAATGGAGTACCTGTTCCATGTGCCTCTATAAGTGATATATCTGAAGGAAGAATTCCTGCCTTTTGAATAGCTTGTCTTATTAATTCTCTTTGAGCAGAAGGATTAGGAGTTGTTAATGTATTTGTTCTTCCTCCATGATTTACATTCGAACTTCGAATTACTGCATAGATTGGATCACCATCTTTTTCTGCATCACTTAATGACTTTAAGACTACCATACCTACTCCTTCTCCTCTAACATAGCCATCAGCTTTCCTATCAAAAGTCTTACATCTTCCATCTTTACTCAACATTCCTGCTTGAGACATGGATAGCAAATTCTCAGGAATTAAATCCAAACTCACCCCTCCTGCAACAGCAAGTTTACAGTGTCCTGATCTTATATTTTCAACTGCTCTGTGTATTGCTACAAGTGAACTTGAACACGCAGTATCAATTGGTTCGCTTGGTCCATGAAAATTAAATAAATACGAAATTCTATTGGTTAATAAAGCTTGAGAAATACCCGTAATCCTTTGTGCTTCGTATAGAGAATTTCCTTTTCGAGTGAGAGTTGAATAATCTGATGAGAAAACACCTATAAAAACTCCGGTATTGCTTCCTGATAAGGCTGAAATATCAATAGCAGCATCTTCAAACGCATGATAAACAGACTCTACGGCAATCCTGTGTTGAGGATCCATTAATTCTGCTTCTGCCGGCGAAATATTAAAAAACAATGAATCAAATTCATCGACATTATCCATAAAACCACCCCACTTGGCATGTGTTTTATTAGGACTTTTGAGAGGATCTCCAAAGTAATTTTCCCAATCCCATCTATTTTTAGGAACTTCCTGAATTAAGTCTTTATTTTCTTTCAGATTTCTCCAAAATTCCTCGACATTTTCCGAACCTGGAAATCGTCCACTCATACCAATTATAGCGATTGCATCCGCTGACACTGCATTTTCATCACTAATCTCTACTCTATTTTTACTTGTGGTTTCAATGGTTTCTTTTGGTAATTCACCAGCATTTTCATTCTCACCATCGATAATTAAAATTGATTGTTCTACAACCAAGTAACTTGCAAATTGCTCAATAGTTGGATTATTAAAAAAAGTTATAGGTGATAAGGTTAAATTGAATCGTTTATTAACTTGCTCAATAAATTGAGTAATCATTACCGAATCCATCCCATAAATTCCCAATTCCTTGTTTTTCTTCAACTTATTTTTGTCCAATTTCAAAATAGATGAAGCAATTTCGATAAGAAAAGTCTCCATTAAATCCAACAATTGATCATTCGGTATTTTTTTATTTACCCCAGGCGAAACATTAGTGGATGATTTTTTTAGGATTTTTTCAATAAGCGGCTCTTTTCCATACGAAACAGTTCCAGCAACAAGTTCGGATATAAACAAGTTCTCAAACGCTTTGATTCCCTCTTCTGTTGGCATGGCAGTCATTCCCCATCGGTCTTCCAACATACGCAGCATTTCCGTTCCCAGTTGAATTCCTCCTGAAGCCCAATATGGCCAATTGATACTCTTGGATTTTCCGCTACGTAATCCTTTTCCAACCAATTGCTGACGATAAACGGCATAATGATCCATATAAGAATTTGCTGATGCATAATCAGATTGACCAACATTTCCGATCACTCCTGCTATCGATGAAAAATAAATCATAAAATCGAGTTCATCTCCCTTGGTCAATTCATCCAAATTACGCGTTCCAACTATCTTAGGAGAAAGAACTGAACGTATATCTTCTAGTTCCTTGTTTTGAATGAAACTGTCTTTTGTCGTTCCTGCACTGTGTAAAACACCATTGATAGAACCATACTCTTTGCGAATTGATTCCAATAAATCAGATAAAGAATTTCTATCTGTCACATCACTTTG
>CANJKA010000078.1 GCA_947474675.1 Flavobacteriales bacterium | reverse complement strand
TTAATTTCATTTTTGGCCGGATTTGGATAAATTTCAAATGCATTTATATCTTTTTCAAGAATTGAAATAGAGCCTGAAGGATCTTTTAAATACCTAAGAACAGGAAGTAGAAGCCAGTTAATATCATCAACCCCTTGAATGTTATAATTTGTAGAAATATAATATCCGTTTGGAGCTCTTGGGCTTGATGTATTTACGAAAAACATAGAACTTGTATTACCAACTTCACCAAAATGACCCCAAGATTCAACACCTAAGTAGATGCGTTTATCATATCCGAGGCCATACTCATAGGCAAGTGCACTTGTATAGAAAGTTTGCATTAATAGTAATGAGTTCGCATTTATTATGTTTCCGTTTCTTAAGTTTTCTGAAAACAAGATTAAATCGGAAGTTGTTGAAACAACATCAGCCCAACCTTTATACGCTGTTGCATTTACAATCGTCAAATCTATAGAAGAACCCCAATAACATCCCATATGTGGACCAGAAATTTGTGTAGTAGTCGGTACAGATGTATTTATTAATCCTAAAGGAGTTATAATTGTTTGTGTTACGAATTCAGGCCAAGTCATCCCTGTCACATTTTGAACAATCATTGCTAATATCGAATAATTTGTATTTGAATAATTCCAATCATTATCAGGAGCAAAAAGTTGAGGTTGACTAGCTCCACAATAAATAGATTGTTCTAATGTAAACGCTTGTGTTTGATTAGCCATAAATAACGCTGAACATGAAGCATTGTCGCCTGAATTTGCAATCCCACTTGTATGGTTTAATAAATGTCGAATTTTAATAATACCAGTACTAATGATCGTATCTGTCATCATGGAATTTCTTAAATACATACTTATAGGATCTTCAATATTTAATAATCCTTGTTCTTGTAGTTTCAGAATACAGGTTGCCATCATTGTTTTTGAAATACTACCAATTCTAAATTTATCGGTAGAATTAGCTACAGCTAAAGGTTGACCAGCCGTATTTCCAGAAATAGCTATTCCACTCGCACCATTCCATTGCCATTGTCCAGGAACATAAACACCCATTATTCCACCACTATATGAAATGGAAGAAGGGATCCCTAAATTTAGTATAGATTGTAATGTATCAGAAACTTCTTGAGGTGGAGTTTGAGAAAATGAATTTGTATAACAAACTAAAAAGAAAATAAATTTAAAATTTTTCATTTTTACTATATTTAGTGTAACTCTTTTTAATAAATATACAATTAAAATGGAGTAGTGATTAATATAAACTATAATTATTATAATATTTCAAAATTAATTTTTTGTCATTAATATTATATATATTAGTACTTAATACCTATTTATTCTATTATTTCAAGATGTACTATGGATCAAGTTTTTTCTTTAATTAAATCAATGTCACAATCTGAAAAACGTTATTTTAGTCGCTTTTCTAAATTTCAAACACCTGATACAACAAATAGTTATTTAGCCCTGTTTAATCAAATGGCTAAAAAAGATAAATACGATGAGAAAATATTAAAAAGGGAATTTGGAGATTTGTATTTCGCTCAATTAAAACAACAATTATACAAAAAACTGTTGCAATCTTTGCGTTTATATTATACTTCAAATGAGGCCCAAAATGAAATTTTCACACATCTTCATAATTATAAATTATTGGTTTCAAAAGATTTATTAATCGCTGCCGAAAAAGAATTAAAGCGGGCAGATAAAATCGCTAAAGAATCCGAAATGAGTTATGAATCTGCTATTATTTTTAGAGAACGAAACTTATTGATTAATGGAATGTCAGATGTCTTTGAGTTACAAAATAGAATAAAAGAAAATGAAATATTTGTCAAAAATCAAATTGAAAATATTTCGAATGAGCATGAATATGAAAAATTATTTCTTGAAATAGAAGTTATTAATAAACAATTAGAAGCAACACGAAATTTAGAAGAATTAGAAAGAGTTACAAAATTTCTAGAAAATCCCTTACTCAAAAGTGATCAACTGGCATTGAGTTCTACTTCTAAAATATTTTTCCATTTCAGTAAAGGTTTAGCTTTTTATTTGAAAAGTAATTATGAAAATTGTATTCTTCATATGGATCAATCTGTTTTTTTGTTAGAAACGAATCCATTTATTTTAAACCGATTGGAAGGCCTTTTTGTTCGATCTCAAGCTAATTGTTGTTTATCCTATATTCACCTTAATAAATACGATCAATTCTCTTTAACTTTTGAAAAGCTAAAAAATTTTAAATTAAAAGATTCTCCCATAATTGACTATAGAAACTTCCTTGTTTATGTTTTAGATATTATGTTTTTAAACAAAATAAAACAATTCAAAAAAGCGATAGAATTAATAGAATCTAGTAACGATTTCATTATTTATATGGAAGAAAAATCAGCTTTGAAATCTGGATATACTCAAGAAAATGTGTACAATGTTTTTCAAAGTGCTACTGCTTATTTAGGAGTTGGCCTTTATAAAAAAGCCTCTTTTGTTTTGAATGAATTTATCAACCAAAAGACAAAAGGATTAAAAGAAGATGCCTACATTATGGCTCGTTTATTTTTTCTTTGTGTTCGATTTGAAATGAATGATGAAGCTCTAATTGAATCAGAATTAAGGTCGATTCAACGTTATTTAAAAGAAAAAAATAAATTATTTCTTTTTGAAAAACATCTTTTAAATTTTATCTCAAAAATGTTAGTTTCAACATCTTCAGCAGAACAAAAACGAAATTTTTTAGAACTGAAAAACGAAATTGAATTATTGAAAGAAGTTGAATTTGAAAAAAATGCGTTTATCTATTTTGATTTTTCAGGGTGGGTCAAAAAATTTACTTCGTAATTTTTTTGGGGAGATACTGGTATATAATCACACCTTCTACTTCATTGTATTTATCATCTTCTTGAAATGAAGATTTAAATTCTTTAATTTTTACTAATTCAGGAAATTTGTTCATTAAAGATAATGGAAGACCCATTTCTTGTGGGCCAAAATGGGAATCTCGAATTAAGTAATCACCTTTCTTTATTTTAGTTCCTAAATCTTTTTCAAGATCAATTTTATAATTAAAAACACAATTTTGATTTTCTTTTAATGGATTTTCTTTCATTTGTAAAACAAATAAAGGATGATAAAAAAAGAAATTTTTCCCCTTGTCTTTTTCTGAAATTAGATAATCAGCTGCTTTCAAAATAGTGACATCTAACCTCCAAATCTTTATTGGAAAAAGAACAGGATTTAAGCAATTATAGACTTTTAAGGTGATTAAAATTCCAACACTTATATTCACTAAATTTTTAGCACTGGGTAAATAATTTATTTTACCAATATAATAAAGATTGATTAAGATAAATGAAGGCATTGCTTGTGTTGCTAATCTTGTTAATCCACACGAGCCATTTAATCCAAAAGCCCAAAAATAGGAATGTAAAAATATAATTCCTAAATAAAGACCATAAGTTAAAACTAACCAAGGGATTTCAAGTTCACCCCATTGTTTATTTTTAAGTAAGTAAATTATTCGAAGACACGATAAATAAAAAATATAAAGTCCAATTTTACCTAAATAATATTCATATTTCAAAAGATAATCATTCCAAGGCCCTTTTCCATATATATCATTATCCATTGAATAAGGACTTTTAGTAAAGTACCACCAAAAATCGTCTAATGCAAAAAAACCAATTATACCATAAAGCACAAACGCAGTAAATAATAAAGGGATGTATTTATAGTGTTTTAAGTAGATAAAAATGAAAATCGAAAGAACAATTGCTAATTGGCCTTCACTTCTAAGAAAAGGTAAAATAGAAATACTTAATGCATACCACTTCCAATTTTTGGAGATAAGAAACCAAGTAGCAATCATAAAAAGCATGCTAAATAGAGGTTCTGTTAGTCCAGCTAATACAGTTACGCTATAATCATAAAGTGAAATTAATAAGAGAGGGAACAAGCATTGTATTCCGATATGAATTCGAAAGTGGCGTAGTATTTTCCAACCAAAAAGTACAGTAATACTAAATACAATTATATTGAAAACAATCATTCCAGTTAGGCCAAACTGAGCGAATGAAGATGAGAGTAAAACGAAAACAGGTTTTCCCCAATGATCTAAAAAAAGAAGAGGATTCGTCCAAGAAGCTTGAGAAATGTAAAAATGCATAACGCCATCTCCCGTATCAGATGGACCAAAATTTAATGAATGAATTACAATAAACCAACCAATACAAAAAGTAAGAGTTATAAATTTAAAAACATTTTCTTTTTTTAAATTAACTTTTTCTGTCATTTAAAAAATTATAAAACCATTTCAGGAACATTATTAGGAATTACTAATTCTCCTTCAGTTTTTGAAATAATTTCTTCTACAGAAACTCCTGGGGCTCTTTCAATTAAATGGAATTTTCCGTCTTTAATTTCTAAAACTGCTAATTCAGTCACTACTTTTTTAACACAACCAACTCCAGTTAATGGCAAAGTACATTTTGATAATATTTTTGATTCACCTGCTTTGTTAGAATGCATCATTGCGACAATAATGTTTTCTGCAGAAGCAACTAAATCCATTGCTCCACCCATTCCTTTCACCATTTTACCAGGAATTTTCCAGTTGGCAATATCTCCGTTTTGAGAAACTTCCATTGCTCCTAAAACAGTTAATTGAACATGTTGACCTCTAATCATTGCAAAAGAAGTCGCAGAATCAAAAAAGGAAGCCCCTTTTCGAGCCGTTATAGTTTGTTTTCCTGCGTTGATAAGGTCAGCATCTTCTTCTCCTTCAAAAGGAAAAGCACCCATTCCTAGGATTCCATTTTCAGATTGAAATTCAACTTCGATTCCTTCAGGAATATAATTTGCAACTAAGGTTGGAATTCCGATACCTAAATTAACGTACCATCCGTCTCTCAATTCTTGTGCAATTCTTTTCGCGATTCCTACTTTATCTAGTGCCATAATATGCTATTAATTCGAAATAATATCAGTAAAAATTATTTTTGTCTTACAGTTCTTTGTTCAATGCGTTTTTCAAATTTTTCACCTTTAAAAATGCGTTGTACAAAAATTCCAGGAGTGTGAATGTCGTTTGGATTTAATTCTCCAGCTTCTACCAATTCTTCTACTTCTGCAATTGTAATTCTCCCTGCAGTAGCCATCATTGGATTGAAATTTCTAGCTGTAGCTTTAAATATTAAATTCCCTTCAGTATCACCTTTCCAAGCTTTAACAATTGCAAAATCAGCCGTTAATGCTTCTTCTAGAATATGTGGTTTACCATTATAGATTCTCACTTCTTTTCCTTCTGCTACTTCAGTTCCGTATCCAGCAGGAGTATAAAATGCAGGGATTCCAGCACCGCCAGCTCTACATCTTTCAGCTAAAGAACCTTGCGGAATTAAATCAACTTCTAATTCACCAGAAAGCATTTGACGTTCAAATTCATCATTTTCTCCGACATAAGAACTGATCATTTTTTTTACTTGTTTACTTTCAAGTAATAAACCTAATCCAAAGCCGTCAACACCTGCATTATTTGAAATACATGTCAAGTTTTTCACACCCATTTTTACCAAATGAGCAATTGAATTTTCTGGAATGCCACATAGTCCAAAACCTCCAAGCATTAATGTCATATCATCTTTAATACCAACTAATGCTTCTTCAACGTTTTTTACAACTTTATTCATTTTGTTTTTATAATATATTAATAGATGTTAAAGGCCTAATCCTCCATCGATAGCATCACTAGCTGTAGAGTCTGTAATTACTTCTTCTGCAGGAATATACTCTCCAGAACATCCATTGGTTTGTTCATCGAAATTTTTCGGTTTTTCAAAATCTGTGGTTGAAATTCCAATTTTTGGATCTTTGTAAACAGCGTTCATATAATATCCATAAATCGGCATAGCTGTTCTAGCACCTTGACCTTGGTTTGTAGATTTAAAACGAACAGCTCTATCTTCAGCGCCCACCCAAACTCCAGTTACCAATTCTGGAGTTAATCCAATAAACCATCCATCTGAATTGTTTTGAGTTGTTCCGGTTTTACCAGCAGTTGGAGCTGTAATGTTTGCCCATGCCTGTCCACTTCTTAAACTACTTCCAGTTCCTCCTTGAATAACACCTTGCATCATTTTAATCATTGTATACGCAACATCTTCGCTTAATACTTCTTTCGATTCTGATTTTGCACTGAAAATAACATTTCCATTTCTATCTTCGATTCTTAGAATCGTTGTTGGCTTAACAAAAACACCGTGATTTGCAAATGTTGCTTGTGCTCCTACCATTTCAAATAATGAAAGATCCATTGAACCTAAACACATGGAGGGCACAATATCATTTTTATTTAATTTAATATCCATGTTCCCCATCAATTTAGCTATTGTTTGTGGTCCTGCTTTTCCTCCCATTGCTTGCATAACAGCGACAGTAATATTATTCATAGACATTTTTAAACCTGTAGCTACAGAAACTGTTCCTCCACTCATACTATTTGAGTTTTTTGGACACCATTTACCATCGATGTTACCTTCAGGGTCAATTAAATCAACACAATGTGCAACATCATCAAAAAGAGTACATGGTTTTACAACTCCCATAGCGACTGCAGAAGCATATACAAAGGGTTTCATAGTAGATCCAACTTGTCGTTTTCCTTGACGAACATGATCATACGCAAAATGGTCAATGTTTACTCCTCCAACCCATGCTTTTACAAATCCAGTTTCTGGTTCAATTGATATTAAGCCTGAATGTAAAAATGATTTGTAATAACGAATTGAATCATTAGGAGAAATAGTTGTATCTTTTTCTTTAATAAAGCCTGTTGATTTATCTCCGTCCCATGTAAAAACACGCATACTTACTGGTGTATTAAACACTTTTTTGATTTCTGATTCACTTATTCCATCTTCCAACATTTTTAAATATCTAGGACAATTTTTTCGGGCACTTGATATTAATTTTTCTGCTTCATCGTCTTTTAAATCATTCGAAAACGGATAATTTCTTAAATGTCTATTATTTTGATCAAATTGAGGTTGTAATGTTTCACTTAAATGACGTGCCATTGCTTCTTCTGCATGTTGTTGCATATTAGCATCAATCGTTGTATAAATCTTTAAACCATCTCTGTAAATATCCCATGTTTTACCATCTGGATTTTTATATTTTAAACTTCCATCTGAATTTTTTTCTGAAAACAAAGTTGTTAACTCTTTTCTTAATCCTTCTCTGAAATATTGAGCTGTTCCTCTTTTATGATCTACTTCTTGGTAATCACAAATAAGCGGTTTTTTACTTAACACCTCATATTCTTCTTGTGTAATTGTAACTCTTAAAGCCGCATTTTTTGATTTACTATTCTTTAACCATTGAAACAAAACTTGATTTCTTCTATCAAAAGCTCTAATACTATCTTTTGCTCTAGCTTCAGCGATTTCTTCGCGTGATACAGATTCTAAAGAAACTTTATTTCTATTTGCTAACCAAACGCGGTAATTTTTTATTTGATACGTATGTGGATTAAACAATGTTGGATTTTTACACATTCCAATTAACATTGCTGCTTGGTCTTTTGTTAAGTTTTTCGGAGTTGTTTTAAAATATACTTTAGCCGCATTTTCAATTCCAACCGCATTGTATAAGAAATCAAACTGATTCAAATACATCGTAATAATTTCTTCTTTTGTATACCTTTTTTCTAAACGAGTAGCAATAATATTCTCTCTTGCTTTTTCATTTATACGGCTAAAAATTCGTCCTATTCTACCTCCACTATTAGATGAATAAGCAACACCTTGAGCTCTTGCCTCATCTTCTTTTTCACGTTGTTGAAGTGTAAATAATAATTTAGCCAATTGTTGAGTAATAGTTGATGCTCCCCCAGCACCCCCAACACTAACGATTGCTCTTCCAATAGCTTTAAAGTCTGCTCCTGAATGTTCTACAAATCTTTCATCTTCTGTTGAAATTAAAGCATCTGTAACAAATGGAGAGATTGATTTATAGGGTAAACTAGTTCTGTTTATTTTCCAATATCTACCTAACTCTGTTACCCCATCTTCGGCTAAAACTACTGATGCTAATAATTCAGGCGGAGTTTCCAAAGAAGCCACAGTTGGTAAGCTATCATCCGGTTGAAATAAAAGTAAACAAGTTACTAATGCAAGAGGGAAAAATCCTAATACCCAAAAAATTCGAGTAACTTTCTTTTTTTCTATTTCAGAAAAAACAGGTTTTGGATTATTATTTTTAGTATTCATTTAGTGTGTACAATTTAATGTAAAAATAAAGAAATCTTTGATTCAAATTACAAACTGATAAAATTGTTTATTGTAATATATAACTACGTTGACTGTCTAGTTTTAAAAGTACAAAAACAAACATAGAAAACGACATCATAGATGAACCACCATAACTGAAAAACGGCAATGGAATTCCAATTACGGGCGCAAATCCAATATCCATTCCTATATTCACCATGAAGTGATAAAATAGAATCATGGCAACGGTATAAGCATAGATTCGAATGAATCTTGATTTTTGTCTTTCGGCAATCATGATTATTCTAAAGAGCATGAACATATACAAACAAACTAAAATAAAAGCTCCTAGAAATCCCCATTCTTCAGCAAATGGACAAAATATAAAATCTGTCTCGCTTTCAGGAACATGGTTACTTTCAACGCTTGAAACAGAAGCTTTATTGTATCCCTTCCCTAAAAATCCTCCAGATCCAACCGCAGCCATTGCTCTGTTTCTGTTGTAATCATCTCCATCATCATCTTTTCTTAAACCTAAGAAAAGTTCTATTCTTTCTTTTTGATGTGGTGCTAAAGATTTAAACAAGCCGTTTACTCCTAAAGAAATTGAGGTTGATAGAACTAATCCGATAATAACAATAAAAAGAGCATTTTTTCGATCTCTCCTGGATCCTATAAATCGTGAAAGAAATAAAAACACACCTGCAATTGTAACTAAGCCCAGAAGTACTCCAACAACACCAGGGATTTTAAAATTAGGTAAAAAACCAAAAGTGATTGTTTCTCCGCTGTATAAAAGTGTTGCTACACACAGTAAAACAACGGCAAACATGATAGGGATAAAATGGCTACCTACCCATGTTTCTTTAAATTTTATACCAGGTATTAAATTAATAATTTTTAAAATCAAGGGATCATAAGACAACCCTTCTCTGTACATCACGAATAAAAAAGAAGTATAAACAACAAAAGTTCCTGCATCAGGTTGAAGTAGAATCAATACCATTGGTATCAATATAATTGAATTTGATATTATTACGGTTTGTACATTTTGTAATTTAATATTTACACCACTGATGTATTTCGCTAGTAATAAAGCTGTTCCAATTTTAGCAAATTCGGCTGGTTGAATCCCTAAAGAGCCGATTCCTAACCAAGCTCTAGCTCCAAATTTGGCAGGCATAAATAATACGATGACCAATAAGGCTAGAGTAAATAAATAGATTGGGGTAGCAAATTTTCGATAGATATCTGCATCAATTAATAAAACCAATAAACCTAAAAACAAGGAGACCAATAGCCAAACAACCTGTTTTCCATATTTTTGAGAAAAATCAAATAAATTAGGATGATCTGGATTATAAGCCGTTGAATATACCGTTGTTAGGCCTAGCAACATAAGAACTAGATAAACACCAAATAATGGCCAATCAATGTTTGTGGTTATTTTCTCCCCTTTTCTCATGGTTGTTTTGTCCCATAAACATTAAAATCCAACATTCTTTTTTCCTTTACGGTATCTGTAATATGTCCTTTTAAATATTTTTCTATCATCAAACTAGCAATTGGTGCTGACCAAGTACCTCCGAATCCTGCATTTTCAATAAAAACAACGATTGATATTTTTGGTTTTACCATTGGTGCAAAAGCTAAAAACACAGCATGATCTTTTTTTGGTTTATTTTCAACAGTTCCTGTTTTTCCACATACTATATAATCTGCAGATCTTGCTTGACGACCAGTTCCTCCATCAACATAAACAACTCTTCTCATTCCTTCGATAATTGCATCAAAGTGTTTGGCACTTACCATTGTTATGTTTTTCTTTTTAAACTGAGGTAAAGGACCTTTTTTTCCAATTGATTTTACAAAATGTGGAGTATAAAACCAACCTCTATTAGCAATTAGTGCACCAACGTTAGCCATTTGTAGAGGCGTTAATAAAACTTCTCCTTGTCCAATCGATATAGATCGAATTGTTGAAAAAGCCCAACGATGATGTCCATACCATTTATCGTAATAAGCTGAATTTGGTATTAAACCTGAAGTCAAGCCTGTTATATCAGTGTCAAATTTATAACCTAATCCAAAACTCTTCATATATTTCGCCCAAAGAGTTAAACCTTGTTCTGCGTCTATAAAATTGTTTTTACTTTTTCCTTGTTGAAGAACTTTTTTAGTGACAGCATAAAAATATGGATTGCAAGAAAATTTAATGCCATCGTATAAGTTACCTGCAGATGGATGATCATGGCATCCTACCATACCTTTATTACATCCAAATCCAAATTCAGGAGTTATTACCCCTTCTTGTAATGCAATTAGAGATTGTAATAATTTAAAAATTGACCCTGGTGAATAGTTCGCGGCTAAAGGTCTTGGATATAATGGTTTATCTGGATCTCTTGCTAGTTTAGGATAATTTTTTGTAATTTTCCTTTTCCCTACCAATAAATTTGGATCAAATGAAGGTGCTGAAACAAGAGCTAAAATCTCACCTGTTGCTGGTTCAATTGCTACGATACAGCCTCTTTTTCCTTTCATTAATTTTTCACCGTATTCTTGTAGCTGGATATCTATACCAAGATTTAAGTTTGGACCTTGTTTAGCAACAGTATCGTACTTTCCATTCATATAAGACCCAACATCATTATTTAATGCTGAAGTCACAATGTATTTTATTCCTTTTTGACCTCTTAAATCTTTTTCATAGAACCTCTCGATTCCAGCACGGCCCATATTGTTTCCTGATTTATAAAAATGATCAGCATCAATTTCTTCTTTGTAGACTTCTGATAAATAACCAAAAATATTTGCTCCATTCGCATAAGTATAACTTCTCATACTTGTTACTTCTTCTTTAAATCCTTTAAATTCACCTAAATGAGCAGCAATATTAGCAATTTCATCCAAGGTCATTTCTTTAATAAAAGGATACCAACGAACTTTTTGGTAGTTTGAAGTTGTCTTATTTGTATGTCTATTGTGATATTTTCCTTCACCCTTTACGATTTCAATAAAACGAGCTTTGACCCTTTTAACATCCCATCCAATTAATTTTGCAAAAGCAACCGTATCTAAATTTACAATTTCAGATTCTTTCATCATCAAATTATAATACGTTCTATTGGAAACTATTTTACGACCATTTCTATCGTATACTGCACCTCTTGGGGGGCTTATTTCTTTTCTTTTTTCAGCAATTTCTTGTGCTCTTAACGCCCATGAATCATCAATCACTTGCATAAACAAAAGACGAATAGAATAGATTACTCCAACAATTAGAATAAAAGCAATAATTACATATTTTCTAGTATCGAAATTCATCGTTCTTTAGGCTTAGTAACAAAAATTACTTGTAATAAAATGCATAAAATAAACGATACGGGAACACTAACAACCGTTTTTTGAAGAATGAAAAGAAATTCATCCATTTTAAACATTTCCAACGTGAAAAACCAAAAGTGCTGAATCAATAATAAGATTCCAAATACAGAAACAAACCATCTTTGTCCCATTTCAAAAATAGATGATTCCTTTATTGAATCATATCCTTCACGTGGAGAAAATACGCCAAAAATAATAGGACGAAGATATGCTACTAATAATAAAGAAGAAGTATGCAATCCGTAAGTGTTTGAAATAGAATCAATACTTATTCCCATTGCGAAAGCAACAACTAAAAGAACAGTAATACTTGTATCAAAAGGAAGTAACATTAAAAAAAGAGGATATACCATAATTTGTATATTCCATGCAATTTCTAATTGATTAAACACAAGTGTTTGAGCAAGTACAAATAAAATAAATCGGAAAATTTGAGTTATAATTAATTTCATTCTTCTTTATCTTCAGGTATTTCTTCTTCAATTTTATCTTGTTCTGCTTGTAATAAATTCTTCACGATATAGACATTTTGAATACTTCTATAATTTTCAGAATATCTAAATGTAACTTCCCATAATGGTTTTCCTTCAATTCCTTTAAAAGATTCGATATAACCCAATAAAAGGCCTCTTGGAAAAATACCAGAACCACCACGAGTAACGATTTTAGAACCTTTTTTGATTTTCATATCGTTTGAAATCCCATTAATCTGTCCTTTTCTAGGGTCTTTTCCATCCCATTTTAAAAGTCCAAATGCACCTGAAGACTCAATGATTACATCAATATTTACATTTTCGGTAAGAACAGATTTTACAACAGCAAAGTGAGTACTTGTATTGTGAATTACACCCACAATTCCTTTGTCAGAAAAAACACCCATTCCTCGTTTAATACCCTGAGCACTTCCAACATTAATAGTGAAAAAGTTGTTTCTTTTGTTACAATCTGAATTAATTACAATTGCAGGTATATAATCATATTGTTGTTGATACAAGGTATCATCAATTTTCACCATTCGATTATTTAACCGTATAAAGCTATTCGGTATTTTTTTACGAAGACGAATATTTTCTTCTTGAAGAGCAATGTTGTTATCATTTAAATTCCAGTGTTTTGCAATACTATTTCTCAAGCCTAGTACAGAAGCAGAAATAGCAGAAGCACTTGTATTCCATTGAGATTTTGGGAAATTTAAATTCGTGAAATAGTTAGAAAGCGCATAAATTTGTAGCAGTGCGAACAACATGAAAATTCGAAAGCGTCTAAAAAAAGCAATTAAATTATGCATTTTTATAATATAGAATAAAGTCCTGATACGAATATCAGGACTGAATAAAATTAATCTCTAATTAAGAATTGGTATCTATCGATATTTTTCAATGCGATGCTAGTTCCACGAGCAACCGCTCTTAATGGATCTTCAGCAATGTGAACAGGTAATTTTGTTTTAGCCGAAATACGACTATCCAAACCTCTTAACATTGAGCCACCACCAGCAAGGTAAATACCTGTTTTGAAAATATCCGCAGAAAGTTCTGGTGGAGTCATTTCAAGTGCAGAGTGAATTGCTTCTTCGATTTTACAGATAGTTTTATCTAAAGCGTAAGCAATTTCAGAATATGTTACAATAATTTCTTTAGGAATACCAGTCATTAAATCTCTACCATGAACAGCAAAATCTTCAGGTGGATAATCTAGTTCAGGAACTGCAGAACCAACTTGAATTTTAATTTGTTCAGCTGTACGTTCACCCACTAAAATATTGTGTTGACGTCTCATATATTCTTCAATATCTGCTGTGAAATCATCACCAGCAATACGAATTGATTTATCACAAACAATTCCTCCAAGAGCGATTACGGCAATTTCAGAAGTACCACCACCTATATCGATGATCATATTTCCCATTGGTTCTTCAACGTCAATACCTATCCCTAAGGCAGCAGCCATTGGTTCATGAATAAGATAAACTTCTTTTGCTCCAGCATGTTCTGCTGAATCTCTTACTGCACGTTTTTCAACCTCAGTAATCCCCGAAGGAATACAAATTACCATTCTCAGAGCAGGACTGAACAATCTTTTTCCTGGATTGATCATTTTAATCATTCCACGAATCATTTGTTCAGCACATTGGAAATCAGCAATTACACCATCTCTCAACGGTCTAACTGTTTCAATCAACTTGTGCGTTTTTCCGTGCATTTGTTGCGCTTTTTTACCAATTGCAACAATTTTACCTGTTTGAATATCGCGTGCAACTATAGAAGGTTCGTCCACAACTACCTTATCATTCATTATGATTAGCGTGTTTGCCGTTCCTAAATCAATTGCAATTTCTTGCGTTAAAAAACTAAATAATCCCATTTTTGAGCTGTTCTATATTTCGTGTACTTTTTCTCAGAATCTGTATAAAAATAGATATTAAAATCTACATTTTACGAATTTAAGAAATTTAATGTTTAAAATGTCTATTTCCTGTAAAAACCATTGATAATTGATTCTCGTTACAGTAATTAATTGATAACTCATCTTTGATTGAGCCACCAGGCTGAATGACGGCTGTAATGCCCGCATTTTTAGCTAGTTCAACGCAATCTGGGAAAGGGAAAAATGCATCAGATGACATCACTGCACCTTTCAAATCAAATCCAAAAGAATTTGCTTTTTCAATTGCTTGAGTTAAAGCATCAACTCTAGAAGTTTGTCCAGTTCCACATGAAATTAATTGATTGTTTTTAGCAAAAACGATTGTATTTGATTTTACATGTTTTACTAATTTATTAGCAAATAATAAATCTTTAATTTCTGCAGCCGTTGGTTTTAAAATTGTTTTTGCTTCCAAATTTGCTTCAGTCTCCACAATTAAATCTTTGTCTTGTTCTAATACTCCGTTTAAAATTGTTCTGAATTGACGTTTTGGTAGAGCCACTTCTTTTTGAGCTAATATGATTCTATTTTTTTTGCTTTTTAATAGTTCTATCGCTTCAGCATTATATGAAGGTGCGATAACAACTTCACAAAAAAGTTCATTTATTTCAACAGCAGTTTCTAAATCTATTTCAGTATTTGAAATTAAAATTCCTCCAAAAGCACTAACTGGATCAGTTGCTAAAGTGTCTAAATATGCTTGTTTTAATGTTGGACGGATAGCTAATCCACAAGGATTATTATGTTTTAAAATAGCAAAAGTTGGATCTTCATTTTTGAATTCACCAATTAAATTTACTGCTGCATCAACATCTAATAAATTATTATATGATAATTCTTTACCATGTAATTTATCAAAAATTGCATTTAAATCACCGTGGAAAATTCCTTTTTGATGAGGATTCTCACCGTATCTTAACACTTCCGAAGTTTGAATACTTGCTTTAAATATTTCCTTTTCTCCTTGGTTAAAATAGTTAAAAATATGTGTATCGTAATGAGAAGAAACATTGAATGCATCGCGCGCAAAGTCCTTTCTTTCGCTTAAAGTGGTTGTCCCATTTGAAGCTGATAGAACAGAATAAAACGGCGCATATTGTTCTTGACTAGAAAGAATCACAACATCTTGGTGATTTTTAGCAGCAGCACGAATAAGTGATATCCCACCAATGTCTATTTTTTCAATAATATCTTCATGAGATGCACCTGAAGCAACTGTCGCTTCAAAAGGGTATAAATCAACGATCACTAAATCAATTTCAGGAATTTCAAATTCAGCAATTTGATCTTGATCTGCTTGTAAATCTCTTCTGTTTAATATTCCACCAAAAATTTTCGGATGTAATGTTTTAACACGACCACCTAAAATAGAAGGATATGATGTTAAATCTTCTACTTTTTCAACTGGAATACCTAAGTTTTCAATAAAAACTTGTGTTCCTCCAGTAGAATATAAAGTTACATTTTGCTCGTGTAGTAAGCGAATAATTGGTTCTAAACCGGTCTTGTCAAATACAGAAATTAATGCTGCCGAAATCTTTTTTGATGCGTTCATCCTTTGGATTAAAAATAAGCTACAAAATTAGCGTAAATTTATTAGACTTTTTACTATTTTGTTTGAATTTTTTGAAAAAAAAAAAGGACTGGTCAAATGACCAATCCTTTAATTAATTTTCGTGTTTTATTTTTAATTTTTTGAAATTCTTTTGACTAAATTGATTTCGTCTGAATGGATATAAACATTATAAATTCCTTTCATATAAGATTCCATATTTATTTCAATTAAAGTATCAGAATTTTTGAATGTACTATAAATTAATTTCCCCATTAAATCATATATTTCAATAGTAACATTTTCACCACTTATTGATGTTAGATCTATTGATAACTGTTCAAATGTTGGATTTGGATAGATTGAAATTTCTTTTTCAATTATTTGTTCCTTTATTCCTACATAATTACAAGGGTTAAATGATCCATCTAAAACTAAAGTCCCTGTATTATTTGGATCTAAAAATGTTTTTAATTTCTGATTTGAAGCAGATCCGTCAGATGTCCAATGACAAGACATTTTCCCATAAAGATCTGGAGAAGAAGTTGCTGTGCAGAAAGAAGATCCACCTGAAAGAGTTCCTACTATTCTTGAACTTCCATTATTGTATGTGAAAATTGGAGAACCAGATGAACCTCCTTCTGTTACACCGTGACCATTTGCGGTTGCAGCCCAAGACACTTGCCAATGAAAATTTGTAATTGATCCTGGCCACGTAGAATTTGTTAAACTTGAAGTATAAGTTGATATTTTCTTAATATCTCCTGAAGGGTGATGAATACTAACACCTGAAGCTGAAGCTGATGTATTGGCATCCCATCCATTCCAATATCCACCATAAGTAATTATTTTACCAATAGTCGTCGTTTCGTTTGCTAATGTTCCTATTTGAACTAATAAAAAATCGGATTTAGAGATATTGGTTCCATCGTTATCATTTGAATCTGCAATTCGCAAGCAACTTGATACATATTTTGAAGCTAATGTTCCCACAGATGTTGGATTTACACAAGTTGGGGCTTCATAATTGAAATAAAATTTCCAAAGAAGCATGTTAGCAGTAGTTGTATGTACTGACGGGCCACAATGTAAAGCGGTTAAAACATAAGGTTTGCAATCATTCGCTAAATTATTGACTAGTGAACCTGAACACCAACCTGCTCCAGTAGTACCTACAACATATATTCTAACAACACCCTTTTTTTCGTCTTGATAATTATTTCCTTCTGAACAATTTACGTTTACTTCACAAGTAGCATCAGATTCATTTATTTTATTTTTGTTTGGATTTCCGGTTGATCGATAGTTATAAATTACTCTATCTAAAATTAACTCAGAAGGAGTATTGTTTCGTTTATCAATTAATGTTAAAACTAATTCATCTCCAAAACATAAAGCTACATTTTGTTGTAAATCTTCTAACAGATCATCTTTTGTTAAAACATCTGAAACTCTTTTTCCTTCTTTTGTTTGGACGAAAAAAGAAGATCCTTCTGACAATTTAAAAGTCTTAAAAATAAAACTTAAAGCTTCTGCTCCAGGATTTTTTATTGCCAATTGCCAAGATTTATCTCCAGAAGAAAGAGTTGACCATATTCCTGAATTTTGATTTGAAAGATTTACAAAAGAAGAGACTCCAATTCTGTAGAACATTCCATTTTTATCATTTTTTTGATCCTCTATACGTATTTGTTCAAGGTTTGGAGAAGGAATGAAATGAGTCGGTACATCTTTATTTATAGTATATAAAGAAGATTCAATTCCATCTAAAAGATGAACGGTATTTGCTCTTGAATTAAAATTAATTATCAAAAGTAAAATACATAAATGCATTATCTTTTTTTTCATAGTTATTTTTTAAAGTTTATATTGCTGAATTAATACAAATGTATAATTTATTTATCTCTTTTTCTTTGTAGATTAAAGAAAAAGTGTCTAATTTATAAAATGATTCATCTTCTTTTTTTTTTTGTTAAAAAATAAAAATTTAGCTAAATAATGATTATAAAAAGTAAAATAAATTATCTTGTTGTAAATTTACGACTATTCTCATCACTTTCCTAAATTCTTTTTCCTAGATTTGATTAATTAAAAAATGTTATTTAAAACAATTCAATAAATGCAGAAAATTTGCTTGGTAGAAGATGAAAAAAGTCTTTCTGACATGATTCGATTGAATTTAGAGATGGATGGATATCATGTTGATGTTTATGATAATGGGCAAAATGCACTGGATGAACTTTCTAAAATTTCTCTATATGATCTTGTAATTCTAGATGTCATGCTTCCGCAAGTTAGTGGACTGGAACTTTGCAAAGAATTAAGAAAAACATCCCGCGTCCCTATTTTATTTTTATCTGCTAAAGGGACAACTATTGATCGTATTACGGGTTTGAAATTAGGTGCAAATGATTATTTACCTAAACCGTTTGATCTAGAAGAACTTTTGCTGAGAGTCCAAATTTTACTCAATTTTAATGAAATTAGTCACGAAGATGAATTAATAATCGGTTCTAAAACAATCAATTTTAATACGTATGAAATAATAGACTCAATAACTTCTGAAATACTCATTTTATCAAAAAAAGAAATTGAGCTGTTAAAATTATTTTCAGAGAAAATTGGAGTTGTTGTCTCACGTGATGAAATCTTAGATAAATTGTGGGGTGACCAATTTCCTACATCTCGAACAATAGATAATTATATTCTATCTTTTAGAAAAACATTCGAAGTTGATCCTAAAAACCCTATTTATTTCCACTCTATTAGAGGTGTTGGTTATAAATTCACGTTATCTTTGTGATGAATTAATGGTATGAAAGAAATAAAAAAACAAGAAAGATACGACAAGGCTTACCTAAGAATGGCTCAAACTTGGGCTAGTTTGTCACATTGTTCAAGAAAAAAAGTAGGAGCTATAATTGTTAAAGAAGGAATGATTATTTCGGATGGATACAATGGTACGCCCGCTGGATTTGATAATTGTTGTGAAACAGGTGATGGTGATACTCATTGGTATGTACTTCATGCTGAAGCGAATGCGATACTTAAAGTTGCTAAATCTACCAATAATTGTAAAGGTGCAATTTTGTATCAAACACTATCTCCTTGTAAAGATTGCAGTAAATTAATTTTACAGTCTGGTATTACAAAGGTTGTGTTTATTAATAAATACAAAGATACTTCAGGAATTGATTTTTTAAAAGATGCCGGGGTGGAAATTGTTCATATCGAAAATATAGAAGATGGAAAATAAAAAAATCAGCTATTTAGTTCCATTACTGATTGCCTTTTCAATGGCTATTGGATTATTTCTTGGTAATTTTTTCAATTCTAAAAATGGCTATAAAGGTATTTCAGGCTCTAATGGCCAAGAAAAATATCAAAAAATTCAAGACATTATCGATATTTTAGATAATAGATATGTTGATTCATTGAATAGCGAAAAATTGTTTGAAGAAACGATCAGTGATATGCTTCATAAATTGGATCCTCATAGTAATTATATTCCTGCAAAAGAATTAAAAGCAATGAATGAATCAATTCAAGGTGAATTCGGTGGAATTGGTGTTCGATTTTTTGTGATTCGCGATACAATATGTGTTACGCATGTCATTAAAAATTCACCTTCTGAAAAAGTCGGAATAAAAGCTGGAGATAAATTTATTAAAATTAGTGGTCAAACTGTAGCAGGGAAAAAAATATCGAATGATAAAATCATGTCAATGTTAAAAGGTATTGCTAATACTACAGTCAGTGTTCAGATTTTAAGAAATGGACATATAATTCCTAAACAAATCACACGAGGTACAATTCCAATTTCATCAATACTTTGTGCTAATATGATTAATTCAAGCACAGGATATATTAAAATAGAACAATTTTCTGTTACTACCACTAAAGAATTTCGTGAGGTAGCTGAGATATTAAAATCAAAAGGGATGAAAAGTTTGATTTTAGATTTAAGAAACAATGGAGGAGGTGTTTTAACGAGTGCAACTGATATCGTAGATGATTTTCTA
>CANJKA010000077.1 GCA_947474675.1 Flavobacteriales bacterium | reverse complement strand
AATGAAGATCCTGTCCAACATCCTCCTACAGCGGTAGTGTTCGTATACCCACTCTCAAACCCTTCAGTCCATGGAATTGAAGCAGCAGCACAGGGTGTTGTAAACGTTCCACTGCCAGCCCAACTAGATTTATCGGTACCATTACAGTTGGATCTTATCCAAAAATAATATGGTGTACTAGCAGTAAGTCCAGTAAGGGCTTTAGTAACAACCCCTGCTGCAACACTACCTGATGCAGCAGTTCCTGCCGTTGGGGCAGTTGATGAAGTAGAAACATAATACTCATAACCACTCAAAGGTGCAGGTGATGCAGCTGTCCATGAAATTGTAGCTGTTGTTCCAGTTACCGCTGAGGAAGTTAAAGCGGATGGTGTAACGGAACATGGGCCGGCAGCAATATAAGTTAAAGAAATATCATCTACTACCGGCGCAGCATTCGGTGACACAGCATCAGTTTTAAAAGTAAAGACTAATCGGACTGTAGTACCTGCAAGAGATGTAAGATCAACTTGCGGCATTGCTGTAAAAGCAGCGTAAACTGTTGCTGTATTCGTAAAACAATTGGTATAACCCGTAGTTGGTACTACTGCATTTGCTGGCGTATATGCAGTTGTTGTAGTAAAAACATAAAAATAATCGTAGCCATTATCTATTGTTGGGTACTTTAATTTATAGTTTAAATAAACACTTGTTGCACCAACAGGAATAACAATATCTCTATAAAAATGCCCTACAGCAGAATTAGCACCTCCACCATAAGCAGTAGTACTTCCCCAGTAAGCAGCATTGGTTCCTGATGAATACCCACCAAAATTACCAACTCTCCATGTTTTAGAAGTTGTCCCAGTTGTCCCAACAGATGTCCAGCCATTATTTATAAAAGCAGATGTAACATTTTCAAAACCACCATCGTTAGATGTAATTAAGGAAACTTGTCCAAATATTTTGCTAGAAAAAAGTAGGCTAAAGGCAAATATAATTAGATACGAACTAATATATATAGAAAAGCTATCTTTAACTTTAGAAAAAAACGAAGTAACTTCTTTTTTAAAAAAATTGAATAATTTATAATTTCCCTTTCCCGTATGAGACGAAGAATTGAAAATTAATTCGAGTATAGTAGTAATTGCTTTCATAGCAGAAGTATTTAATACACATGCAATAACCAAAACAATACCTAAAAACATAAACAACTGAAAATCAGAAAATTAAATAATTCACATATTCATTAAAATTCCAAAATATGGAAAAATCATAAAACTGTACATGACCAAAAAATCAGGTATCTAGAATTTAATTTGTTCAGCAATGAAATAAAAAATATAATTTATACTAACTATTTAAGAATGAAAGATTGATAAAACTAAACCATAAAAACAATGAAACATTCAATTACCAAGAATAAGAAAGAAAAAAACTTGAATAACGAGTATTACTAATCACATAAAAATCATTTTAGAATAAAATACCAACTTGTTATACTCCACTTTTTTTCTAAGTCATTATAAAGTAAATAAATTATCACCTTAAGCAAAAAAAAGAAGCAAAAAAACATTACATTCTTTAAATAAAAACTATAAACACTTTATAAAAATCACGCCTATTCATTAAAATATTTATTTTCAATACATTAAACAATAAAACATTTTATAAAAATTCCAAAATATGGAAAAATATCATATTTTTGGAAAATAAACAGGTAATAATAACCATATATTAAAATATATATCTAAATTGTACTATAGAAAAAATATAAATTAAAAATGACCAACTTTAAAATATTTATAGTCGAAGATGATCCATGGTATGGAGAATTAATCAAATACCATATTTCATTGAATCCCGACAATGAAGTAATACTATTTGAAAATGCAAAAAGTGTTTTAGAAAATCTACATCAAAAACCGGATGTTATATCGATAGATTTTAATTTACCCGATATGAGTGGAGAGGAATTATTAAAAAAAATAAAAAGTTTTAATAATGAAATTCCGATAATTGTAATTAGTGGACAAGAAGATATATCTATTGCTTTAAATTTATTAAAACAAGGAGCTTATGATTACATCATGAAAGATGCTCATACAAAAGAGATTTTATGGAATACAATCATAAAAATTAAGGAAAACTCAAATTTAAAAAAGGAAGTCGAAACATTAAAAGAACAATTAGAGACTAAATTTGATTTTGAAAAAACGATAATTGGTCAAAGTCCAGCAATTAAAAAATCGTTTCTCCTTATAGAAAAAGCGATTCAAAGTAATATAAATGTCTCGATCACAGGCGAAACTGGTACAGGAAAAGAAGTTGTAGCAAAAGCGATACACTATGGGAGTAACAGGAATAAAAAACCATTTATCGCTGTTAACATGGCAGCAATTCCAAAAGAATTAATAGAAAGCGAACTATTTGGACATGAAAAAGGATCCTTTACAGGCGCAATTGCTAGAAAAATTGGAAAGTTTGAAGAAGCAAATGGTGGAACAATATTTTTAGATGAAATTGCAGAACTTGATTTAAATTTACAAAGTAAACTTTTAAGAGTACTTCAAGAAAGAGAAGTCATTAGAGTTGGTGGGAACGAAACAATAAAATTTGATGCACGTTTACTTATCGCAACACATCGAAATCTCGCCGAGGAAGTTAAAAATGGAAATTTTAGAGAAGATCTCTATTATAGAATTATTGGATTGCCGATAGAATTACCAGCTCTTAGAAATAGAGGAAACGATGTGTTAATTTTAGCAAAACATTTTATTGAAGCTTTCGCGAAAGAGAATAAAATAAAAGCACCAAGTATTCATCAAACTGCTAAAGAAAAAATTATTAAATATTCATTCCCTGGAAATGTAAGAGAATTAAAATCAATCATTGATTTAGCGTGCGTCATGAGTGATGGAAAAGAAATTCTAGCGGAAGATATAACTTTTAATACCTTAAGAAATAACGAATTATTTAATGTATATTCTCATAAAACATTAAAAGAATATACAACAGATATTATTACCTATTTATTAAAAGAAAATAACGGAAATGTAATAGATGTAGCTAAAAAGTTGGATGTAGGGAAATCAACCATTTACAACTTAATAAAATCAAGTAAAATAATTTAGAATAAAAAACTATGTACGGAATTGTTAATAAAGCCATTGAAGAATTAGTAACTGCTAATTTTGGTGAAGAAAAGTGGATAATCATAAAAAAGAACAGTGGTATTGATGTAGATTTTTTTATAAGCACTGAACCTTATGATGATGACATTACATTTAAATTAGCAATTGCCGTTTCGAATGAGATGAAAATTAGTCTTTCAGATGTTTTAATTGCATTTGGAGAATGGTGGATTTTAAAAACAGCAAAAGAAAAATATGGCTCTTTGTTAGCAGCTGGAGGAAAAAACTTAAAAGATTTTTTAATTTATTTGCCAAATTTTCATACTCGAATTATGCTCATGTATCCAAAACTAACTCCGCCAGAATTTCAATTAAGTAACATAGAAGAAAAAAGTATTTGTTTGCATTATTTTTCAAAAAGAGAAGGTTTACAAGAATTTGTAAGAGGACTAATTCAAGGGCTTTCCAAATATTTTCAAGTTGAAACAGTGATTGAATTAATTGAAACGAGAGACCAGGGACAAAATCATGAAATATTTAAAATAACATGGGAGTAAAAAAAATTGAATTTAGCGATTTAGAATTTACAAAATTATTTCCTTTTTATATTCAATTAAGCAATGATTATAAAATTGAAGCAATTGGAAAAAGTTTAAATATTCTTTTGCCAAATTTAAATATCGATTCATTATTTTTTGAAAATTTCAGTTTAGAAAGACCTTTAATTGAAGGAAATGAAAATAACATAATTGATAAAGTAAATGGACAATTAATCGTTTTAAGAAATAAATTCGATAAAGAATTAATTTTAAAAGGACAATTTGAAAAAATTTCTTCCATAAATAAATATGTTTTTTTTGGTTCTCCTTGGTTCCAAAACACTGATCAATTAATTGAAAAAAAAATCACTATCACTGATTTTGCAATTCATGATTCAACGATTGACTTGTTACACATTTTAAAAAATAATGAAATATCTAATAACGAATTAAAAGAATTTGTACATAAAATTAAAAATCAAAATATAATTTTAGAACGGAATCAAAACTCTCTGAAATTAAAAGAAAAAATGCTGGATATTCTTTCAGAATCAACAGACATTTTATTATCTAATGAAAATATTTATGATGCTATAAAAAAATCAATTTCAAATATTGGGGACGCAATTGATTTAGATCTAATTTGCATTTCTCAAAACACATTAAAAAAATCAAATGACACCTCATCAACTATTCAAATTGAATGGAATACAATAATTGACATAGACGATTTTTCATTTAATGAATTGAATTCAATAATTTTAGATGAAAATGAAATAGTAATTGATGATTTAAAAAACCAACACCCTTTCGAAATTGACACCATTTCATTAAATAAGCAAAGTAAACTATTTGATTTTTTAAATAGGTACAATATAAAATCAAGCCTTATTTTACCTATATATATTCGGAATAAATTTTGGGGAACAATCGGGTTTTTCGAATGTAAGAATGAAAGAAACTGGTCAATTACAGAATATAGTTTATTAAAAAGTTTTACCAATAGTATTTCAAGTGCTATAGAAAGGTACAACTCTTCAAACGAGCTATTCAGTATGGCTCAATTTCCTTTAGAAAGTCCCTACCCTGTTATAAGAATAGATTTAAAAGGTCAATTAATCTTAAGAAATCAAGCCTCAAATAAATTAAAACAATTAACAATTAGCAACAAAAAAAAATCTGATATTGTCTTATTTAAATACTTATCTAAGATTCTAAATATAGATAATAGAGAACTTATTTTTGAAGGTTTTAACGAGAATGAATATTACCAAATTACCGCTAGACTTTCAGCAAACAATTTAAATATAAACATCTATATAACGAATATAACGAAAGAAAAAAAATCGGAAAAAAAATTAGAAAAAGCCTTGCTTGATTCACAACAAGCATCCATTGCGAAAGAAGCTTTTTTAGCAAATATGAGTCATGAAATACGAACACCTTTGAATGGTATAATAGGTATGATTCGTGAATTAGATAAAGAAGAATTATCCGTAAAACAACAATATTACGTAGACAGTTCTAAAAAAGCGAGCAATCACCTTCTATCAATTATCAATAACATTTTAGATTTATCAAAAATAGAAGCGGGTGAATTTAATTTAGAGAAAAATAATTTCAGTTTACACAATATTGTTACTGACGTCAAAAAAATTCTAGAAAATCAATCAGCCGAAAAAGGAATCGCATTTGAAACTGAAATCGATAAAAATATTTCTAAAGCATTCATAGGAGATGAATCTAGAATACGTCAAATTTTAATAAACATTGCAGGGAATTCGATAAAATTTACAAGTGTTGGTTCACTAAAAATAATTTGTAGTGCAATTCATACTTACTCTAAACTTCAAGAAATAAAAATTAAAATAATTGATACTGGAATCGGAATGGATGACATCTATTTAAATCAGTTGTTTACAAAATTTCATCAAGAAGATGTAACAAGTTCCAGGAAACATGAAGGAACCGGTTTAGGCATGGTGATAACTAAAGAACTGATCGAATTGATGAATGGATACATCATCGTGTCGAGTAAAAAAAATGTAGGTACAGAAGTTGAAATTTCACTTACACTAGCAATTGGTGATGAAAATAAAATAGAAAAAAATGAAGACAACTTCAAATTAAATTCACTTAAAAATAAAAAAATATTACTTGTTGAAGACAACGAAATGAACCGATTTGTTGCTTTAAATGCATTATTACCCTACAATATGATTGTCACAGAAGCCGAAAATGGAGCTGTTGCCCTGAAAATTCTAGAAGTTCAAAAATTCGACCTCATTTTAATGGATCTACAAATGCCTATTATGGGAGGCATAGAAGCGACAAGAATCATTCGAAATGAATTAAAAATAAACACTCCAATTATAGCACTGACTGCAAATGCTTTCAAATCAGAAATTGAAAAATGTATTTCTGAAGGTATGAATAATTATGTCACTAAACCATTTGAGAAAAAAGATCTTCTGAATATAATATTTAAAGAAATTGGAATAAAAAAGAAATTCGAACTTCCAAAAAAGGTTGAAAACCCAAAAATAACGGTGTTTAAAAAACCATACTACGATTTAAAAAAATTAAAAGAAATTAGCCCGGATGATGATGCTTTTGTAGCTAAAATGACGAAATTGTTTTCTGAAATTATTCCTAAGTATATAGAAGAAATGGAAATCGCTTTAAAAAATAAGGATTTTGAAGCCATCAGTAAAGTTGCACATAAATTAAAACCATCACTTTTTAATATGAATATTCACATTTTAAAAGAAGATATTAAAACAATAGAATTCTGTCTAATTGAAAAAACTGAATATGAAGATTTAAAACAAATTTGTGATCATTTTATTCAAATCTTAAAAGAAATCATTAACTCAATTAAAAAAAATGAGTTAAAGTAGATCAAACCAATTTTAACAGTTGGTGAATAATTCCAAAAAATGGAATAAAAAACAGGAAGACTGTGTAGATTAAACTAAAAAATCAACAACCAAAGAAACTGGTCTTCCAATAATTGCTTTATTCCCTTTTACAACAATAGGTCGTTCAATTAACCTTGGAAACTTCACTAAAAGATCGACCATTTCAGTTTCTGAAAGTGTTTTACCCTTTACTTGATCTTTGTAATCTTGTTCTCCTTTACGCATTAAATCGTGTGCTGAAATACCTAATTTAGCTAGTAAAGAAGTTATTTCTTTCGATGATAACGTGTCTTTTAAATATTCTATCATTTCAAAATCTAAACCACTATCTTTTAAAGAACATAGTCCTTCTCTACTTTTAGAACATTGATTATTATGATAAATTGTAATTTTTTCTGACATTTCTTAACCGATTAATTGAGAATATAACGCTTGATTATCATTCAAATAATCATATGCAAAGTTATAACTTGCCAGCTTATTACAAAGGATTTCGAAATCTTCTTTTCTTTTTAATTCAATTCCAACTACTGCTGGACCACTTTCTCTGTTATTTTTCTTTGAGAATTGAAAATATGTAATATCATCATCTGGTCCCATTACATCACTCACAAAAGTTCTTAATGCTCCTGGTCTTTGCGGAAATTGGATTAAGAAATAATGCTTCAAACCTTCAAAAAACAAAGCTCTTTCTTTTATCTCTTCTGTTCGCATGATGTCGTTGTTACTTCCGCTGACAACACAAACAACCGTTTTCCCTTTGATTTTATCTTTATAATTCTCTAATGCAGAAATTGTCAATGCTCCAGCTGGTTCAACAACTATTGCTTCCTCGTTGTAAAGTGTTAAGATGGTGCTACAAACTTGACCTTCCTCAACAGAAACAACATCATCCAAATTCTCTTTACAAATTTCAAAGGTCAAGTCCCCTACCCTTTTCACTGCCGCACCGTCAACGAATTTATCGATTTTGTCCAACGTCGTATTTACTCCATTTTCAATCGAAACCTTCATAGAACTTGCACCTGCAGGTTCCACTCCAATTATTTTAGTATTTGGACTTAATGCTTTAAAAACAGTAGAAACACCAGAAGCTAATCCACCTCCACCAATTGGAACGAAGATGTAATCGATTGATTGAGTTATATCTGACAACACTTCCAATGCTACAGTTCCTTGTCCTGCAATAACCATCTCATCATCAAAAGGATGCACAAAAACTTGGTTCGTTTCAATTGAGAATTTCATCGACTCAGCAAACGCATCATCAAAAGTATCTCCAACTAAAACAACCTTAACCCATTCTTTTCCAAAAACTTCGACTTGTTTAATCTTTTGTTTTGGAGTAGTAACAGGCATAAAAATAGTTCCTTTCACTTTCAATAAATTACAAGAATAAGCAACACCTTGCGCATGATTCCCAGCACTTGCACAGACAACCCCTTTTTTCTGAAATTCAGGAGAAAGATGAAACATTTTATTGTAAGCTCCACGCAATTTATACGAACGAACCAATTGTAAATCTTCTCTTTTCAAAAAAACTTCCGCTTCGTATTTATAAGAAATATTTGTATTCTTCATCAAAGGAGTATGGAAAGCAATGTTTTTCAATGCATTTTGTGCTTCTTCGATTTGTTGTAGAGTTACCATTTTTTTTAATGTTGTATGTTTAATTTTTAATGTGCTATTTTTAATTTTTTATCAGATTACAGATTAATTTTGTCATTAATTCTTTATCATCTGGATTACTTTGCGCAACCAATAAAGCTATAGCTGTCAAAGCATTATCATTTATCTTTACTTCTCCTGAATTTTTGAATAAATGTTTGTTCTTTTCTAAAAACCAGACAAACATAAATGCCCCGATTCTTTTATTCCCATCACTAAATGAATGATTTTTAATTATAAAATATAATAAATGAGCAGCTTGTTCTTCTATTGTTGGATACAAATAATAACCGTCAAAAGATTGAATTACATTTTGTAAAGTTCCTTTAAAACTTTCATCCTTTTGATTTCCAAAAAGTTCTGTTGCTTCTTTTCTTTCAATTTGCTGTTTCTTTAATTCAGAAATCGCTATAATAGCTTCTTCATATTTAATTTCATAAGTGATGTCACCTGTTAAACAAGTCGTATCCAAACGATTGCTATCAAACTGATTTAACAGAACAAAACTTTTAGTATAATTACTTAAAATATTTAAAAGTCCTTTTGATTCAGATAACTGTAAACCATCTTCATGTGTAGATTGTTCTATTATTTTTAAAACTTGGTCTAACTCCTTTAACCTTTTTTGATTAATGGAATACCCTTTCACTAAATGATCTTTCAAACATTGAGTTGCCCATTGTCTAAATCTAGTGCCTTGAATTGAGCTTACTCTATATCCAACTGAAATAATTGCATCCAGGTTATAAAACTCAACCAAATAATTCTTTCCATCTAAAGCAGTTGTTGCATTTTTTGCAACAACTGAATTTTTGATTAATTCTTCTTCATTAAAAATATTTTTAAAATGCCTAGATATAACAGATTTATCTCTTCCAAACAATGTTGAAATTTGATTTAAAGATAACCATACAGACTCATTCTCAAATTTGACATCAATCTGAATTCCTTTATCTGCGTTATATATAACTATTTCACTCATATTTTTTTGATGTATTCAAGTTTCCCCCTTTGGAGGGGGATTAAGGGGGAGGGTAATCGATAAATGTAAAAACAAATACCTAAAAAGTCACCTCCCTTAATCCCTCCTCAAGGAGGGAAACTTATTTATTAATTCAACGAATTTATCGATTTCATTTCTGTCATTGCTGCTCTTAATACATTTCCAACTGCTTCAATTGGGTGATTACGAATTTCACTGTTTACAGCTATAATTTCTTTGTTATCTACACCGTTTGACTTTCCTTCGTTGAAATTTTTACCGATAATATCAGTATCAACATTTTTCATAAAGTTAGTCAATAATGGTTTACAAGCGTGATCGAATAAATAACATCCGTATTCAGCTGTATCAGAAATTACTCTATTCATTTCAAACAATTTTTTACGAGCAATTGTATTTGCTATTAATGGCGTTTCGTGCAATGATTCATAATAAGCAGATTCCGCTTTAATTCCTGCATCAACCATTGTTTCGAAAGCTAATTCAACACCAGCTCGTACCATTGCAACCATTAATAAACCATTGTCAAAAAATTCTTGTTCTTCGATTTTAGCTGTGGCTTCTGTTTTTTCAAAAGCAGTATTTCCTGTTGCTTCTCTCCAAGACAATAAGTTTTTATCATTGTTTGCCCAATCTTCCATCATTGTTTTAGAAAAATGTCCGCTCATGATATCGTCTTGGTGTTTTTGAAACAATGGACGCATGATTGTTTTCAATTCCTCTGAAATTTCAAATGCTTTGATTTTTGCAGGATTAGATAAACGATCCATCATTGCTGTAATCCCACCTTGTTTCAACGCTTCTGTAATCACTTCCCATCCATATTGAATCAATGTTGACGCATATCCTTTTTCGATTCCTTTTTCAACCATTTTGTCAAAACAAAGAATAGAACCTGTTTGAAGAACACCACATAAAATTGTTTGTTCACCCATTAAATCAGATTTTACCTCTGCAACAAATGATGATTTTAAAACACCTGCTTTATGTCCACCCGTTCCAACAGCATATGCTTTTGCTTGAGACCAACCTTTTCCTTCAGGATCATTTTCAGCATGAACAGCTATCAATGTTGGAACTCCAAATCCTCTTTGGTATTCCGCTCTAACTTCCGTTCCTGGACATTTTGGAGCTACCATAATAACCGTTAAATCTTTACGGATTTCCATTCCTTCTTCAACGATATTGAAACCATGAGAATACGAAAGTGTAGCACCTTTTTTCATTAATGGCATTACAGTCGTAACAACATTAGTATGTTGTTTATCTGGCGTCAAATTAATTACTAAATCTGCAGAAGGAATTAATTCTTCATACGATCCAACTTTGAAACCATTATCTGTCGCACTTTTCCAAGAAGCACGTTTTGAATCGATCGCTTCTTTACGTAAAGTATATGAAATATCTAATCCAGAATCTCTTAAATTCAATCCTTGATTTAAGCCTTGAGCTCCACAACCAACGATAACAATTTTCTTTCCTTTTAAAGGTTCTACTCCTTCTATAAAATTACTACTGTCCATGAATTCACAAACACCTAATTGATTTAATTGTTCTCTAAGAGATAATGTGTTAAAATAATTTTTCATTTTTTTTGATATTTTTTATATTGATAATATTGATTTTATAAATATTATTTATTGAGACGTTGCAAAGCAACGTCTCAATAAATGCAACGTTTGTAAATACTTATCTTTAAATCAATCTCATAAGAGATTAATTTATTGTTTTTAATTCTTCTAAATGTTTCTCCAATGTTTTCATCGGTTTTGAGATCGCCACTCTTCCAGAACTAACAAATTCTAACAAATTTATTTGTTTCAATGCATCAAAAAGGTTTTTAATATCTTCTGAATGTCCAGTTTTTTCAACGATCGTAAATTCAGTTTCAATTGTTAAAACACGTGCGTTGTGTTCTCTCAAAATTTTCTCTGTGTTACCATCGCTTGAAAACATAGAAGTAGGTATTTTATACAAAGCCATTTCTTGGTAAACAACCTCATCATCTAAATGAAAGAATGCTTTAAGAACTTCTATTTGCTTTTCAATTTGGCCTACTAATTTTTCAACTTGTTCTTCTGTCACATTAACAACTATCGTATAGCGATGAATGCCTTCCAATTCAGAGGGAGAAGCCGATATACTTTCAATATTAACATGTCTTCTTGTAAATATTAGAGAGATACGAGATAACATTCCTATGCTATTCTCAGTAAAAACGGATATATTATATGTTTTTTCCATGATTTTTTCTTCTTAATTTAAACGTATATCAGATACTGCTGCTCCTGTTTCGATCATCGGGAATACATTTTCTTCTTGTTCAACAACCACTTCTAAAAAATAAGCTCCTTTGTGATTTAACATGGCATCTAACGCTGAATCTAGATTTTCTCTAACAGAAACTTTCGCTGATTCAATTCCATATCCTTTTGCTATTGCGACAAAATCAGGATTTTCAATATCAGTTCCGGAATAACGTTTTTCAAAAAACAACTCTTGCCATTGACGAACCATTCCTAAGAAATTATTGTTTAATACAATGATTTTTACACCTATTTTAGATTGCATAATTGTACCTAATTCTTGAATAGTCATTTGAAACCCACCGTCACCGATAATAGCGATAACTTCTTCTGAAGGAGCTCCTACCTTTGCACCAATTGCTGCTGGCAAAGCAAATCCCATAGTTCCTAATCCACCTGAAGTAATATTCCCTATGTGTTTCTTGTATTTATAATAACGAGAAGTTATCATTTGATGCTGACCAACATCTGTAACAACAATTGAATTACCTTTCGTTTTTTCAGAAAGTTTATTCATTACTTCTGCCATTTTCAACTCATTACTCGTTGGATTAACAGCATCGTTAATTACCATATCATGTTCAATCTTGTCACAATCTTTGAATTCTTGTAACCAAGCATCGTGAGACTTAGCATCAACCCATTTTGTCAGTTCAGTCAAAGCACCTTTTGCATCAGAGTGAATTGCAATTTCTGCAGGAACGTTTTTATTTAATTCAGATTTATCAATATCGATATGAATTACTTTTGCTTGTTTTGCATATCTAGATAAATCACCTGTTACACGGTCATCGAAACGCATTCCAATAGCGATTAAAACATCACATTCATTCGTTTTAATGTTTGGTCCATAATTACCATGCATTCCTAAATAACCAGCATATAAATTATGATCTGGAGAAAAAGCACCTAAACCTAATAAAGTAGAAGCAACCGGTATTCCAGATTTTTCAACAAAAGCAAGTAATTCTTTCTCAGCATTTGATAGTAGAATTCCTTGACCAATTACTAGATACGGTTTTTTAGCTGAATTTATTAAAGTCGCAGCTTCTTTCAAAGCATCTACTTTTAAAGTTGGCATTGGATTATAACTTCTGATTTCCGTACAAAACTTATAATCAAAAGAAGTCATTCCAAATTGAGCATCTTTCGTTATGTCAATTAAAACAGGGCCTGGACGACCAGATTTAGCAATATAAAAAGCTTTTGCTATCGCCGCTTGAATATCTGATGCTTTCGTTATTTGAATACTCCATTTTGTTACCGGCATTGTTATACCAATTACATCTGTTTCTTGAAAAGCATCCGTTCCTAATAAATGAGATGCAACTTGTCCTGTTATGCAAACCAATGGAGTTGAATCGATCATTGCATCTGCTAATCCAGTTACCAAGTTTGTAGCACCTGGACCTGAAGTTGCAAAACAAACTCCAACTGTTCTAGAAGATCTTGCTAACCCTTGAGCGGCATGAATTCCTCCTTGTTCATGTCTTACTAAGATATGTTTAAATGTATCTTTGTAATCATACATTGCATCATATATCGGCATAATTGCTCCACCAGGATAACCAAAAACGGTATGTGTTCCTTCCGCTATCAAACATTTTATTACTACTTCTGCTCCTCTTATTTCTTGACTCATTTTTTTGCTTTTTATTTGTTTCCCCCTTTGGAGGGGGATTAAGGGGGAGGATATTTTCTTGTAATTAAAACTTATAATTGTCACCTCCCTTAATCCCTCCTCAAGGAGGGAAAATTTACTTATCAGTTATACAACCTGTTGACGCATCTGTTACGCATTTCGCATACTTGTATAAAACTCCTTTTTTAACTTTTAATTCTGGTTGAACCCAGTTCGATCTTCTTTTGGCTAATTCCTCTTCACTCACTTTTAAAGTCAGTAAATTTTGTTTGACATCAATTGTAATAATATCTCCTTCTTCAACCAAGGCTATCGTACCACCGTCAAAAGCTTCAGGAGATATGTGACCGACGACAAAACCGTGCGTTCCTCCAGAAAATCTTCCGTCTGTAATTAACGCGACTTTATCTCCTAGTCCTGCTCCCATTATCAAAGAAGTTGGTTTAAGCATTTCCGGCATTCCTGGTCCTCCTTTTGGTCCACAAGCACGAATAACGACAACATTTCCCGGTTTAATTTTACCCGATTTTAATCCGTCAACCACTTCAAATTCACCTTCAAAAATAACTGCAGGACCTTCAAAGAAATCACCTTCATGACCACTAATTTTCGCAACCGAACCATTCTTCGCTAAATTGCCATATAATATTTGTAGATGTCCTGTTTCTTTTAGAGGATTTTCTAAAGAAAGAAATACATTTTGACCCGATTTTAAATCAGAAATATCGTTTAAATTTTCAGCAACTGTTTTCCCAGTAGCTGTTAAACAATCTCCATGGATTAATCCTTTTTCAAATAAATATTTCATAACTGCAGGAACCCCACCAACCTCGTGAAGATCTTCCATCATGTATTTTCCACTTGGTTTTAAATCTGCTAAAACAGGAGTTACATCACTTAATTTTTGAAAATCATCAATCGTTAATTCGATATCAACAGATGCCGCCATTGCAATTAAATGTAAAACAGCATTCGTAGAACCACCTAATACGATCACCATGATTATTGCATTTTCAAACGCTTTTCTCGTCATGATATCTCTTGGTTTGATATCTTTCTCCATTAAATTACGAATTGCTTTTCCAGCATTCATACATTCAACCGCTTTTTCATTACTCAAAGCCGGATTAGAAGAACTAAAAGGTAAACTCATTCCCAACGCTTCAATTGCAGAAGCCATTGTATTTGCAGTATACATTCCTCCACAAGCACCTGCACCAGGACACGCACTTTTAACAATACCTTTAAAATCTTCAGGAGAAATTGCATCGTTCATTTTCTTACCCAATGCTTCAAAAGCAGAAACAATATTTAAAGATTCACCTTTCCAACTTCCAGAATGAATAGTTCCACCGTACAACATGATAGCTGGACGATTTAATCTTCCCATTGCGATTATTGAACCTGGCATATTTTTATCACATCCAACAACAGCAATCATAGAGTCATAAAACTGAGCTCCCATAACCGTCTCGATAGAATCTGCAATTACGTCTCTTGATACTAATGAATACCTCATTCCAACTGTACCGTTTGAGATACCATCACTTACTCCGATTGTATTGAATATTAATCCAACTAAATCTGAATTAATTACTCCAGCTTTGACATTTTTAGCTAAATCATTCAAATGCATGTTACACGTATTCCCTTCGTAACCAGTACTAACGATTCCAACTTGAGCTTTATCCAAATCTTCTTCCGTTAAACCAATTCCGTATAACATTGCTTGAGCCGCAGGTTGCGTTTCGTCTTGTGTTATTGTTTTACTGTATTTATTTAATTCCATTAGATATATTTTTAGATATAAAGATTTTCATGTTCATTACAAGCTACTCGTCTTTTGTAAGCTCTTTGTATAAGTTGACTATTAGAATCATCCCAATTCATTGGGAAAGAATAATCATTGAACTTTTTAATTCCAGAAATTTCAACGGCTGTGCCACAAAAGAAAGCTGCATCAGCCGTATAGATCTCTTCAGGTTTAAAGAACCTTTCTTCCACTTCAAAACCTAATTCTTTCGCTAATTCAAAAACTGTTGCTCTTGTGATTCCTGATAATATATTTCCGAGAGGTGGAGTTATAAACTTACCCTCTTTTTCCATAAAAAAATTAGCACCAGGACCTTCAGCAATAAATCCATTCATATCAGTCAAAAGTGCTTCATCGAACCCATTTTGTTTTGCCTCTGTAGAAGCAAGTATACTGTTTGTATAATGTCCAACCACTTTCGCGTCCATGTGACACGATTTAGGATTTGGTCTTTCATAAGAAGAAAGCATAACATTTAACATATTATCACCCAATAAAGCTCCCCATTTCCAAACTAAGATTGTCACATGAACAACATCAGTTGCAGTCAAAGACATATTTTCACCCAAATAAACTAAAGGACGAATGTACGCATCTGTTAATCCATTTTTTTCTAACAACTGGTAAGTTGCTTTTTCTAATTCTTCACTCGAATATGAAAGTTTGATGTGCATCTTTTCTGCTGAAGCATGCAATCTATCAAAATGTTCCTTTGCTTTAAATATTCTTGTACCATCTGGAGTTTCATATGAACGAATACCCTCAAACACACCATTCCCATAATGCATGGTTTGATTATACAATCCAGTCTTAGCTGAAGTTGCCTTTAAAAATTCCCCATCAAGGAAAACGATTGTTTGTTTGTTAAAATACATAACTCTTTAATTTATTACGTTTTACAATATAATCAAAAATTTTCATTTTATTTCAGACTTCAAAAGTCTAAACTATTTTTGACTCCTTTATTTTTTTATTTTTTAATGTTCCACTCTCCAAACCTCTAATTTCAACTTCACACTCTTAATTGTCAATCATTTAAATTAAAACTTTTTATTATTTTAAGATTTTAAAGTATTATCTATTAATTTAACGATTCTTTTAAAATTAGTATAAAAAAAAAGGTCTTTCTCAATTGAGAAAGACCTTCAGTATATATTACAACAGTTCCTCTCTCAGTAAATGAGTTGAATAATAATGACCAAAATGACACTTACTATGTTGAAACTTTTTTGCATGTTTATTTTTAATGTGACGCAAATATATTATTTAACTATCGTAGAACCAAATAAAAACTGATTTTTCAAATTTAAATCTTATTAATTCTTTAACAAAGATAGAACTATTTCAGATAAAACAAAACGAAAATCAAATTTTAGCGATAAAACACAATAAATTGACAGCGAATTAATAAAAAAACATACTTAAACAAGCTATAAATAATCAATTTGATTATTTATAATACAATTAAATTAATAATCAGATTTAAAAACAGAAAGATCAAACGATCTTGAAACAGGAATTAAAATTTCCAAATTCATTAATTTAATTTTTTGAGCTTGAGCCTTGCCTTTAATTTCTTCTATCATTAAATGATTAATCAAATATGATTTATGAACGCGACTAAAATGATTGACTCCTAAATTGTCAACAATTTCATCAATTCGTTTTAAAGAAATTCTTTCCATTGATTTTTTCAACTTATCTTCTTTATCTATATAATAGGTTACTACATAATTATCATTCGCTTCAAAACAAATAATTCTATTAATAGGAACTTTTAATAAAATTTTCCCCCCATCATTTTCTAGAGTGAATTGTATATTCTCTTTTACTTCGTTCTTCTCAATTACATGATCTGATTTAATAGAAATTGATCTAGAATTTATTTTAACATCATTCTCTTTAAATAATGAAAGTAAAAAGAATCCAATTGATGGAAGAAAAGAGGGAACTACATATCCTGATAAAATAATTAACATAAAATCGCTTCCATTTCCAAACACAAAACAACACAATAAGGATGCTAATAATGAAGAGATTAAATAAGAAGTTAAGTTTAAAACATTTCTAAAACTCAATTCTAGTTGAGAACGTTCAATAAAAGTTAATACAATGAAATGGAAAAATAAAATCGAACATAAGGTGACAGTCCCTATTAAAAACACAGAAAAAGACTTGTCAAAAAAAGAGAAAACATCAAAAAACCAAATCATGATGAATTCATAGATTGAAAACAACAAAGCTCTTTTAAATGATATTTTTAAAATTTTGTTCATTTTATTTATTCTTTTTAAACCCGTAAAATATAAACCCTACGATAAAAACCAAAAGTGAAATTAAAAACCAAGCAATCTTTTTATTGTATAAATTTAATTTTTCAGAAATGTTTCGTTCTCCTTCTAAAGTTGAAATTTGAAGTTCTTTTTTATGAAGAACGTTACTATACATTAAATCATTTACTTTATTTCGAATTTCAATCGCAATTAACTTCTCACTTAAATCAGTATATTCTTTGTATTTATCGGCAACTTTTTCCCAGTTTTTTTGTTTTTCTAAAATTGAAATTTCTATCTTATAAATCTCTAATAAATGTATCGGGAAATTGTTTTTCTTAGAGAGTTCTTGAGACGTCCAAAGAATAGATAACGCACTATCTAATTGATCTGTTTTAAAAAAATAAACTCCCATTAATTTATTAAATAAAATCGACTCTTCACTAAATTCTTTGCTCAATCGAGAACTAATTTTATCTAATATTTTTTTTGCATCAACAATTTGACCTATTTCTAAATATACTTCTGAGATTCCTAAATTAGCATAAATTATACCTTGAACATTTTTATATTTTTGCTCAATTAATCGTGAATTACTAAAATAAGTCAAAGCTAAATCAAAGCTATCCATCTCTTTATAGCAATCACCAATATTGTAATAACGAATCGATTTTTGCAATGCGTTTTTTAAGTTATCCTCAATTTTCAAACTCTTTGAGAAATAGCTAATTGCTAAGTTTAAATCTCCTTGAAGTCTATACAAAACTCCTATATTACTTAAAGTAGCAGAAACACGAGCTTGATCATTTCTTTTTTCAGCTGCATCTAATGCTTTTAAATAATAATTTAAAGAAGAAATATAATATCCTTTGTCTTTGTTAATTATTCCAAGAATTGTATAGGCATTTATAGAATATACAGATGTATCTTTTCCTTTTAAAATTTCCAAAATTTCATTCGCATAATCAACTGCTTTCGGAGAATGTTTTTCCAAAGCAACAAATGCTTGATCGTTTAATTTCTTTAAATTAGCTTGAGAATATGAATTCCCAAAAGAAAGAAATACAAGTATTAAAGCAGTAATATGAGACCTAATTAATTTCATAATTTTTTGCTAAAGTAATTTAAATTTTAAATATTTAAACAATAATAACAATAAAAAACAATAAATCGCACCCTAACCATACACCCATTTTATAACCATTAATAACTGATAAGCGAATATTAACCTCAAAATCTAACCCTAAACATTAATTAAAATTTTAATTATCGCATTTTATATATATTTATTTCAAAATAATTCGCATTTTTAAAACAAAGGATTAATTTAAAGTTAAAAGCTAAAACAAAAATGAATATGAGCAATGATCGAAAATTGATCGGTAATACCGATGGATTTAAGATGGCGATACCATATTAAAACTTAAACAAATTAAAAAAACTCATGAAATCTATATTACTATTCCTTTTTCTGTTCTTAAACACTGATCTAGTGTCTCAAATATTAATAAGTACAGGGGGAAGTGTCCCTGTTAACAACGGTGATATTCTATATGATTCGGGAGGAGCTGCAGGAAATGATAATAACACAAGTTATACAATAACACTTACACCAGCTATAGCTGGAGAAAGAATCTGTTTAGAATTCACTGCTTTTAACACCTATTATAGCGGATCAAATTCTGGTGATTTTGTAAAAATATATGATGCAATTACAGCAACTGCTTCTGCACAAATTGCTGAAATAACTGGTGATTTCTCCACCTTTACTGCGACAGGTGGGATGGGAGTAAAAGTTACAAATGGATTATCGGCTTATAACACGCCCGGAATTTTCTGTTCAAACAATGCTGCTGGATCTTTAACCGTAACTTTTCAAAATAACAATGGAACTACAAGCCCTGGATTTGCAGCCTTAATAAAAACATATAAACCGCTTGGAACTCCTGGCTGTTCAATTACACTTGCAGGATCACCTTCTTCGATTTGTAGTGGTCAAACTGTCACTTTAACTGCAACAGGAAATATTGTTTCTTCTTCAATGAATAATGATTTTAATGCAGGAACAGTCGGAACAGGCTGGCAAGCTACTGCTTCAGCAAATTTCACCAATCCCGTTTGTGCTGTTACCGGTCAAGATGGAATTGCTCATGCTACTACTTTTTTATGGATGTCAAATGCAGTTATTCCAAGAAATTTGACAACAAACGCGATGGATGTTTCAAATGGAGGAACAATATCATTTGATTATCGACAAGGAATACAAGCTTCCGCTAGTCCATGCGAAGGACCAGATTTAAATTTTTCTGGCCTAACTCCTGAAGGTGTCTACTTACAATACTCAACAAATGGTGGGACAACATGGACGACAATAAATTATCTTTTCCCTAGAGATGACAATCAAAATTCATTTGGAAATTGGTATCCTGGAACAGGGCGATTTAATGAATCTTGGCACACAAAAATCTGTCCAATACCTGCAGCTGCATCAACTACAAGCACTATGTTCAGATGGACTCAACAAATTGGTACTAGTTCGACTACCGATTCTTGGGGATT
>CANJKA010000076.1 GCA_947474675.1 Flavobacteriales bacterium | reverse complement strand
TTCGTAAATTTGTTTTATACAATTTCATAGTTGTAATTTAGGTTTTATAGTTTTAGCGAACTTGTTTATTAAAGAGGAACAAATTACACACTAATTTGTTCCTCTTTTTAATTTTCACCTATTTAACTTTCACAATAATCTTTTCAACTTTTATTATTTTTTAGTTTTATTACACTATTTTTGTGTAAATAATTTTAATTACTGTAAAATTTAAATGATGAAAATTTCACTATTTTTTCTCTTCTCTTTTTTCGCATCATTAACAATCTTTTCCCAAACACAAGGTATTGCTTACCCATCTGTTGGAAAAGGAGTTGCGACAACTTTTTTAACAGATTATCATTGTTTAGGAATCAATACTTCTGCATTAGGTTGGGGAACAGGTTATGAAAATAAAAAAATCACACTAGGTTCAAGTGAATTTGGTTTCGGAATGTATTCAGACGCTTTGAATTCTACAAAATTAAAAAGTTTATCGGGAGCTATAAAAAATAAAATTACAGGTAATTCTCAGACACCTTTTGATATAGCTAATCAGAAATTAGCATCTGCAGAATATGCTCAATCAGGTGTTTCAGTTTTTTTAGATTATAATTGGGCAGGATTTTCGTACCAAGGAGAAAAATTTGGAGGTATCGCGTTTAATATCAGAGAAAATTATTCATATTACTCTAAATTCAATCAACAAGTAACTGATCTTATATTTAGAGGTACAGCTTCTAACTTTTTCGACTCATTAACAGTTGTAATCGGAGCAGATACTTCAGTAATTGCGAATCGACCTGACATTTCTGCTGATTCTTTAAGTAATGTTATCAAAGGGACAATGGCAATTCCTTTGAATTTAAGTCAACTAACTCTTGGCTCTGAAGTGAAGATGGTATGGAATCGTTCTTATAATTTTGGTTACGGAAGAAAAATATTTGGTAAAGAAGGAAAATTTGAATTATTTGGAGGGATTGGTGGCCGCTACATTCAATCGATGGCGATGTTTAATATGGAGTCTAAAGGAAATGGTTTGGTAATGTATTCTGCAGTTACTCCAAGTTTTAATATTGACTATGGTGCTGTTGCAAATTCAAATCCTTCAAGTTTTAGTGCAGGAAAATCACTTCTTCCAAAAGCTGTTGGAAGCGGTTATGGAATAGATTTATCTGCTAGTATTATCTTTTTTAAGAAATTAAAAGTGGCAATGGCAGTCAATAATATTGGTCAAGTTACTTATGATAGAAATGTTTACTCTGTAAAAGATACACTTTTTACTAATCTTTCTCTAAATGGCCTAGTTGATTACGACATTACTCAGTCAATAAACCAATTACTTTCTACTGGAGGAATTTTAACCTTACAAGGTCAAGAGAAATATATTTTGAAAAATGCTTCTGATTTTAGAATTGGAGCGAGTTTTCAACCGTTCAAATTTCTTCATATAGGATTTGATATGGTCGCTCCTTTCAACACAAAAAACCCAGGAAGTTTACAAAATGCCGTTTATTCTTTTGGAGGAGAATTAAAACCTTTTAAGTGGCTAGCGTTGAGTTGTGGTTATTTTGGCGGTGGAATTTATCAAAGTAATATTCCAGTAGGAGTAAATTTTATTTTCAGAGATGGAGCCTATGAGGTAGGTATTTCTTCTAGAGACGCAATGACTTTTTTTACACAAAATAAACACAGTATTTCTTCAGCTTTTGGCTTTGCTAGAGTTAGATTTTAAGTTAGATTCTTAATATTAAATCTCTTAACTCATTAAGTATTAAAGCTGTTGCTCCCCATACTTCCTGTTGATTTAACTTGAAGCAAGGAATGTTTGATTGGATAATTCCATTCGTAAATTTAATACGCATTGTAGATATTGATTCTTCATTCAATAAATCAGACAATTTAATAGAGAAAATTTCAGCAACTTCTCTTTCATTTGGCGTCAATTTTGGAAGTGATTCATGAAAGTAAATGATTGGTAGAACTGAAAAATTACTAATCGGAATATAAACTTCGGTTAATTCACCAATATAATTATTTTCCAAAAGTTGGATTCCAACTTCTTCAAACGCTTCTCTACGAGCTGTATGCTCTAAAGATAAATCTGAAAAATCTCGTTTTCCACCAGGAAATGCAATTTGCCCACTGTGTTTTCCATCATAAGTTGATCGTTGAATCAAAAGAAATTCTATCATATTTTCGCTGTTAATATGTAGAATCACAGCCACAGCACTTTCTTTTACATTCGCATCAAGAAGTATTTTATTTTTTAAAGAAATTCTATTTATTGGACTCATCTTTAAATGAGAAGATTCTCCAGGAATTCCTTTTCTAATTTCTTCTTTTATTCTGTGTAAAAAATGTTTGCTCATTTTATTTTTTTAACTGAAGATAAAAGTTCAATAAAATCATCCTCAATACACACTATTTTATTTTGAATATAAATCAATACAAAATCAAAAAAAACATCACCTGATTTAATAATTTAAATCTAAAAACAAAACAGCTAGCGGATTTATTAGATAACGAATATAGTCTTTTTGATGAATTTATGAAAAAAAAATATTTTAATTTTTAGATTAAAGTATCTTTGTGAAACTTTATAATTAAAAAACATCATAGCATGCAACTGTGGAATACATTAAATAAAGAGGATTTAGAGAAGCAATTACAAGAAAGCGGTCATAAATTTGTGACTGTTTCCTTTTACCAATATGCTCATATTGAAAATCCTCGTTTATTCAGAGATCATTTATTTTTAATGTGGTCAAAACTAAACGTCGTAGGCAGAACTTACGTCGCTAAAGAAGGAATCAATGCTCAAATGGCAATTCCAATTGATTATTTTCAACAATTTAGAGATCAATTATATGAAATTGATTTCTTAAATGGGATTAGATTAAATATTGCTGTTGATGATGCAAAAGTAGATTTTTCATTCTTAAAATTGAAAGTTAAAGTTAGACCAAAAATTTTAGCTGATGGCCTAGATGATGAATCTTTTGACGTAACTAACAAAGGAATTCATTTAGACGCTAAAGAATTTAATGAATTAACCAATAATCCAGATACAATTTTAATAGATTTTAGAAATCATTATGAATCTGAAGTAGGTTATTTTAAAGGATCTATACTTCCTGATGTTGATACATTTAGAGAATCTTTACCTTTCATTGAAGAAACTTATTTAAAAGGAAATGAAGATAAAAAAATCGTTATGTATTGTACTGGTGGAATTCGATGTGAAAAAGCTTCTGCATGGTTTAAACATAGAGGTTTTGAAAATGTTCATCAATTAGAAGGAGGTATTATTAAATACGCCAATGATTGTCGTGAAAAAGGCATTGAAAATAAATTCATTGGGAAAAATTTTGTTTTTGATGAAAGAAGAGGCGAACGAATTTCAGATGATATTGTTGCTGTTTGTCATCAATGTGGATCTCCAGCTGACACACATACAAACTGTTTAAATGAAGCGTGTCATTTATTGTTTATTCAATGTGATGACTGTAAAAGTAAGCTAGAAAACTGTTGTTCAACTGAATGTAAGGAAGTTAATCGATTACCGTTGGATGTACAAAAGGAATTGAGAAAAGGTCAAGACAAGAGTAATATGATTTTTAAAAAAGGAAGATCAGAAAAAATACTTTTTAAAGTAAATAAATAGTACTTTTAATCGCAATTTAAAAATAAGAGTAACGTGGAATTATCAATCGATTGGAATGTTAGACCTGAATTAATTGAAGGTTGGAATACACCGAATATGTATGGTCTTTTATTTGTTTCAGGACTAATATTAGGCTATTTTGTTATCAAGCGTATTTTTAAGAAAGAAAATATTCCAGAAGAAATGTTGGATAAATTGGTGATGTACATGGTTTTAGCTATAATTATTGGTGCTAGATTAGGGCATGTAATATTTTACGGACCTCATTTCGACTTAAAAGATAGTATGGGAAATGTAATTGAAGAGGGATATTTCTCTCATCCACTTAATATTTTTAAAGTCTGGGAAGGTGGATTAGCTAGTCATGGTGCAGTTCTAGCAATTATAATTGTTCTAGAGTATTTTTCTAAAAAAGTAATCCATAAACCAATGTTATGGATATTAGATAGAATTTCTATTTCTGCAGCAATTACTTCTTGTTTTATTCGATTAGCTAATTTGGTTAATTCTGAAATAGTCGGTGATGTAACAACTGTTCCTTGGGGTATTCGTTTTTTACAAAATTCAGATGATTTAAATAGATTAAATATGGAAGGTATTCCAATTCCTGTTCGTCATCCAACACAATTATATGAGGCAATTGTTTATTTTTTAATTTTCATTCTACTAATGTTTTTATTTTGGAAAAAAGAAGTTTGGAGAAAGCCTGGAATAATATTCGGCACTTTACTAATTCTTGTTTTTACAGCACGTTTTATCATAGAATTTGTAAAGCTTGGTCAATCTGAATGGGACTCAACTTTAAGCATCAATACTGGACAAATGCTTAGTGTGCCATTTGTATTGGTTGGGATAATTGTTCTTTTTAGAGCTTTAAAAAAAACAGCAATAGTAGATTAAATAAAATGAATTTATAGAATCATACTTCTAAAGCAAGACTTTTTTCTTATATTTACTTTATAAATTAAAATATTTCACTATTATGATTTCTAAAATATTGTTTTTTTGCCTATTATTTCTTTTTGTTTCTTGTGGTGGAACTCCAGAGAAAACAACACCTGTTGAAGAAGTGAAAAGTGATACAATAATTCAAGCTAAATCTGCTGAAGAAGCTTTAGCTCAAGAAAAAATAGCTGATACATCGACAACTGGAAATGCTGAATTTAAAGAAAATATAAAGAAAATTGAAAAAAAATACGGTGAGCAATGGGATTTTTGCAAATGCGTTGTTGCAAATGATTCAATTGATAAAGCAGTAAAAGGAGGGAATACGACTGATAAATTATTAAATCGTTTTGATGTTGTTGATCAACATTGTAAATCTTTCTTAAGCATGGATGCTAATATTACTCCTGAAGAAAGAGAGAAGCACGAGAAAAAAGTAAAAAAGTGTCTTCGGAAAGCTGGAATCCGTAATTAGCCATAGAGTAATAAATGAAATTAAAACGATGGACATCATATTTTTTACTTCTAAGTTTCTTAGTTGTATTGTCTCCACGTTCTATATGGCACGACTGTAAATCAGATTCTCATAGTCATTATACTTCTTCAAAAGATAAATCTAAAGTTCATTTTGAACAAAAAAATTGTTTCGCTTGTGATTACGATTTAGGATTTATCGATCAACCTGAAATCTTTTCAATTTCATTTTCAAAAAAACAGTTTAATAAATTTAATCAACTTTTAAATACTCAATATGAAGTGTCTAAATTTGATTTATTTTTAAAACGAGGCCCACCTATAATTTAATCTTTACCTTTTCTTAAATAACCTCCTTTTCATTACATGGAAAGGTTGTATTTATTTTATTTATCAAAATTAGATTGAGTAATTATACTCAATTTATTTGACTGTTTTATTGCTGTCAAATAGATTAATTTTAACAATTCCAAAATATGTTACGTTTTATACAATCAATAATATTGATTATTTTTTTAAATTTCAATACTTTTTCACAAGAAATTAACGGAGTAATACTTGATGATATTTCCAAAACCCCGATTCAGCTTGCTCTTATTACTATCATAGACTTAGATATATCAACTTCATCTGACAGTTTAGGGAATTTCATTTTCACAAACAAATTACCATTAAGTGTCAAATTAAAAATATCAGCTTTTGGATTTGAAAGTCAAATCATTACAATCGAATCAAATCGAAAAAATATTTCTGTTTTTCTAATTGAAAAACATTTTCAATTAGATGAAGTTACAGTATCTGCTTCAAAAAGCACGATTCAAAAATACAATGCTGTACATATTGAATCCCGTAAACTTCAAGATTTAAATAGTGTTTCAAATACAACTCTTGGAGAAGCTTTGTCTTCTATTCCTGGTGTTTATCAATCAACAACTGGTATTGGGATTTCTAAGCCTGTTATTCGAGGAATGCAAGGTGTTCGTGTTGTTACTTTATTAAATGGTTTAAGATTAGAAAATCAACAATGGGGTGGTGATCACGGAATGGGGATGACTGATCTTGGTATTGGAAGTGTAGAAGTAATTAAAGGACCTTCTTCATTATTATATGGAGCAGATGCATTAGGTGGTGTCCTTTATTTTATTGATGAATCTTTTGCAAAACAAAACTCTTTTAGTGTAGGTGTGAAGACCCAAAATGAATCTAATACAATGGGGACATCTAATCAATTATCGTATAAAGTCGCTAAAAATAATGTTCGATTCAATCTTTCTGGAGGAATTTCAAGTCATGCCGATTATAAATTGTCAAGTGGATATTTCGTTAAAGATTCTAGATTTTCTGAAAACTCTCTAAAAATGGCTTTTGCAACCAATAAAGAAAAATGGTCACTTAATGTTCGTTATAATTATTCAAATAACACAATTGGTATCCCGGGAGAGTCAGAAGATTCAATTATCACCCCCATGAGTTTTCAAACTAATATTCAAGAAAGGAATAAAATATTACCACATCAACTTTTTCAAAACCATTTTTTATCTGTAGAAAATAAATGGTTTTTAAAACGAAATGAAATCAATTTATTAGTAGGGCAAACTGTAAATGAATTATCTGAATATGAAGAAAATCCTAAAGAACCTGGATTAAATATGATACTTGCTAATTCATTATATTCATTTAAAGTAAAAACAGACGTGAATGAATATTGGAATATAGTTTCAGGGCTTCAAGGAATGTATCAGCAAAATAATAACGGAGCTGGTGCAACTGAAAAATTACTTCCTAATTCAATATCGGTAGATAATGGAATTTATACAATTGGCTATTTTCAAAAAAATAATTGGGGAGTCCAAGTAGGAGGTAGGTATGATCTTCGAGTTATAGATACAAAAGAGTCTATTAATGGCGGAGAGCTTTATAAAAAGAATTTTCAAAGTTTCAATTTTTCTGCTGGATTAGTTAGAAATAGTAAAAAAATGACGTATAGAATTAATGTTTCAAGTGGATTTAGAGCGCCTCATTTATCTGAACTGTTAGCAGATGGTATTCATCATGGAGCATATCGTTATGAAATAGGAAATAGAAATTTACTTTCAGAAAAAGCAACTCAAATTGACTTAACGGTTGAACGACATGGAGAACATTTAGAATTAATTGTTAATCCGTTTTATAATTATATTCAAAATTATATTTACTTACAATCTACCGATTCAGTTATCGAAAACTTTCCTGTTTATCAATACCAACAACTTAATTCAGTTCATTTATTTGGTACAGACATTGGATTTCATTATCATCCTCATTTTGCACATTGGCTTCATATTGAAAGTACTGTTTCGTTTTTACAAGCTGAGACATTTGTGAAGGATCAAAACATTTCGTTGATGCCTCAAAATAGATTGAATACGTATTTTAGGGTTGAATTCGAAAGTAAACATAAATTCAAATTAGAAGAATTTACAATTCAACATACTTATTTTTCTAAACAAGATAGAGTTTCAGAATACGAGACTAAAAGCCCATCTTATCAATTGTTTAATACTGCATTGAATTTTAAATACGGGAATAAAAATCCTCTTTATATAAACTTAGGAGTTAAAAATGTTTTTAATGTTCAGTATGTTGACCATTTATCTCGATTAAAAAACATTGGATTATTTCAACCAGGAAGAAATATTTATGTGATTCTTAAATACACGATTAATAATAAAATGAAATAGAATAGTTTTTGAAATTTATGAAATTAAAAACACTATTTGCTGTTTTTAATTTCATAAATTTCGTAGTTGGTATCTGAAAACACTTTCGGATAAAATGTTATCGATTCAGTTCCTCTTGCTTTATTAATAATAACAAAAGAAGCACCTAATTCACTTAGACTATCTAATGATTTATGGCTAAAGAAATTATTTTCAAGTGACCAACCTTTGCGATGTGTAAAATATATTTCTTGTGGATTTGGTCCAGCATTAATAACAATTAAATCAGTTGGCTTGATAAATCGAGCCACTGATTTTTCAAGCTTTAATTTATACTTTTCCGAATCTTTAATTATAAAGTCATGGTGTTGGTTTGCTATTGATTCAATAGAAATAACAATTAAAATTAATGCTTGATATTTATAAGGTATTTTATCAATTCCATATCCAGCTATTAATGCCATAATGGGTACAAAAGGAATTATATAGTAACTATGAAGCGGAAATACAGCACCTGTTTTTAATGTGAATAAGAAAAATACACCTGAAATTAAGATGATTCCAATTTTTAAATTTCTCCATTCACTTTTAGTAATAATAACAATTCCCAAAATCATAAATACTAATGCGACATATGAGCGAAAAGCGGTTCTATAAAATTGTTCAATATATTCTTTCCACAAAGGTTGAATTTCTTTTAATCCTTCAGATAATGTTTTCGTGTAGAATAATTCATAATTATACGTTTTCACTAAATAAGGAACCCAATAAAAATACCAAGTAAAGACAATTCCAATGCTTACGCCAGAAATAATAAAGACTTTTAATTTTCTATCTAATGAGATTTCTTTGATGATTAAGATTAATGGAATGATTGACATCAAACTCAAAGCTGGGATTTTACACAACATACCTAAAGTGGCGAAAATGAAGTATAAGAATAGTTTTACTACTTTACCTGTAGTTAAATACATATAGCAAAAGTATAGTCCAGTAATAACAAGGGATATACTAAAAGTATCAGGCATAGATTTTCTTGAAAAGCCAAACCAAATGGAAGCTAAAAGAACAATTGTTGAATTAAATGCAATTCTTTTTGTACTTATTTTTTCAATTAATAAATAAAAGAAATACATTCCAATACTAGAAATAATTAGATTTATCAGCCTTCCATGCCAATGAGCATAACCGAAAATAGAAGAGAAAAGATAGGTTAAGTAATTATAAAATGGGAATTCAGAGCCTATGATTCCTGTTTGAAAACCAGACATGTCAATTCTAGGATGAAACATGTCTACACCATCTTCATGAAAATTTCGAGTAATCATGCTTGTCAATGCTTGACGCCAATTATGACCTAATTCAAGCGGAGCATTGGTAATTCCAAATAAGCGAATGATAAAAAAAATGATAATCCAAAATCGAATATCAGAAACGAGAAATTTTGATTTTTCTTTGAATGTCATTTTATTATTTAGTTCGTAAATATGAAAGTTCCTAATTTGAGTTCGAAGTTAGTTAAAAAAATAGATTCTAATGTTTGTTCGATTTGTAATATCACATATATTCGTCTCGTGGTATTTTCTGTCGTTTAGGTTTTATTAGTCAAAAGTTAGCTTTGTATGTTTCTTATTTCAAAAATGTCTTTTTTAATATTTTGAGATAAAACTAATTGAAACTTGATAAAATTAATTTTATCAATCAGATAATTCAATTTATTCATAATATAAATGGCTTTATATTTTTTTAATTGGTTTTATTTTAGTAATTTAAAAATAATTGGAATAGTAATTAAAAACATTTATTATGAGAAATCTACTACTATTGATTTGTATGACTTTGGTAAGTTGTGCAATTTATTCACAAGAACCCGTTACTAAGAAAACAATTTTAAAGGAAGACAAAATCGTTATCAAAAATGACAAATTGACAATTAAAAATGATGAAGTAGAAATCAAAAAAGACACTGAAGAATTAGAGAAAGCAAAAGCAGCAAAAGATAAAGAAGCTCAAGTTCAGTTAAAGGAAAAAATCAAACAAGATAAATTAAAATTGAAAGCAGATTTAGCACAGCTTAAAAAAGATGAAGCTAAATTACAAAAAGATTCTGCTGCTAAAGAAATTAAGCCGGTTAAAGAAGAAACAACGACTAGTAAAAAATAGATTGATAGATTATAAATTGCATACATCACAAAAAAGAAAAGCCTGAGAATTATCTCAGGCTTTTCAATATAAAATTATTTATTTATTAATAATAAATAGCTCTTCTAACTTTAGCAACATGTTTTGCTAAACGAATAACTTGTTTTGTATATCCAAACTCATTATCATACCATGCATATAAAACGATGTTTAATCCATCAACAGAAACGATAGTCGCTTTTGAATCATACACTGAACAACAAGTATTTCCAATAATATCTGAAGAAACTAATTCAGGATCAAATGAATAATAAATTTGATTTACTAATTCCCCATTTAATGCTGCATCCTTGATAATTGCATTTACTTCTTCAACAGTTGTTTTCTTATCGATTTGTAAACTTAATATTGCCAATGAACCATTAGGTGTAGGGACACGTACTGCGTTAGCAGTCAATTTATCTTTTAAATGAGGAATTACCTTTGTTACCGCTGCACCAGCACCAGTAGAAGTAATTACCATGTTAACCGCAGCTGAACGTCCTCTACGAGAACTTTTGTGCATGTTATCCAATAAGTTTTGGTCATTTGTATATGCGTGAACTGTTTCGATGTGACCTTTAACAACTCCTAATTTATCGTTAATTACTTTTAAAACTGGAGAAATTGCATTTGTAGTACATGAAGCAGCAGAGAAAATGTTTTCATTTTCTAAATCTAATTCACCATGATTAATACCGTAAACGATATTTGGAATTTCCTTTCCAGGAGCAGTCAATAAAACTTTAGAAACTCCATTAGCTTGTAAGTGACGAGAAAGTGCTTCACGATCTGTAAAAACTCCTGTATTGTCAATTACTAAAGCATTGTTGATTCCATAAGCAGTATAATCGATATCTTCTGGATTTTTAGCATCGATCATTTGAACGATTTGACCATTGATAATGATTGATTTATTTTCTAAATCTGCATGAACAGAACCTTTAAAAGCTCCGTGAACAGAATCATTTCTTAATAAAGCGGCTCTTTTAGTAATATCTGCATCTGAAGAACCTCTTGTCACAATGGCACGAAGTCTTAATTGTTGACCTTTACCAGCTTGTTTGATTAATTCACGCGCAGCTAAACGACCGATACGACCAAAACCATATAATACAACATCTCTAGGTTCAGTATTGTCATCTTCTGATTGACCGATATTTGATAATTTGTTTAATAAAAAAGCAGCTTTACTATCATATTTCTCTTGATCAGCTAACCATTCACTTGCTAACTTACCGATATCTAATTTTGCCGGAGCTAAATTTAATTTTAAGATTTCATCTGCTAATTCAGATGTTGTAAAAATGTCAATTGGTTTCCCCACAACTTCACGAGCATATTCATGAAGATTTAAAATTTCAGAAATAGTAACATCAGTTAAAAGATTACGGAAAAGAACCAATTCAATTCCTTTATCGTATAAAAGTTGTCCTACTTTACTTGTAAGTTTTACCGCTGCACGTTCTCTTGCGATGTGCGATTTCAATACTGTTTCGTACCCTAAATCAGTTGCCATTTTTTTTGATTTTGTTGTTAATATATTTTGTTTTTATTAAAAAGAATAAAGCAAAAAAGGCTACCCATTTTTATGGGTAGCCTTTTTTTTTTTAGCCTAAATATGCTTTCAGTAACTTATTTCGAGAAGTGTGTCGCAATCTTCTAATTGCTTTCTCCTTAATTTGTCTAACTCTTTCTCGCGTTAGATTAAATTTTGCTCCAATCTCTTCTAAAGTTAATCCGTGGTTCATTCCGATTCCGAAGAATAGACGAATGATTTCACGTTCCTTATCAGTAAGTGTACTTAATGAACGTTCGATTTCTTTTTGTAAAGATTCTGCCATCAAAGCGTGATCAGCTTTTGGAGAATCTGGATTAGCCATTACATCCATTAAAGTTCCGCCATCTTCAGCTGAAGACAAAGGAGCATCCATTGATACGTGACGACCAGAAACACTTAAACTTTCTTTAATTTTATCTTCAGGAACTTCTAACGCTTCAGCTAATTCTTCAGCAGAAGGTTGACGTTCAAACTCTTGTTCTAATCTAGAAAAAGCTTTATTGATTTTATTCAAAGAACCAACTTGATTCAAAGGTAAACGTACAATACGTGCTTGTTCAGCTAAAGCTTGTAAAATAGATTGACGAATCCACCATACAGCATAAGAGATAAATTTAAAACCACGCGTCTCATCAAATTTCTGAGCAGCTTTTATTAAACCTAAATTACCTTCATTAATTAAATCGGGTAAAGTTAATCCCTGATTTTGATATTGCTTTGCAACAGAAACAACAAATCTTAAATTTGCTCTTGTTAATTTCTCAAGAGATCGTTGATCTCCTGCTCTAATTTTTTGGGCCAGAATTACTTCTTCCTCCGCTGTAATCAACTCTTCTTTACCAATGTCTTGTAAGTACTTATCAAGTGACTGACTCTCGCGATTGGTAATCGACTTCGTAATTTTTAGCTGTCTCATTCTCTCTTTCTCTCTGTTTTTGAACTTGGTTTATTCGAAAATCTGTGCAAAGGTCGATGAAAAATAAGTGTTATCCAAATATTAATCATATATTTTTTTTTCGTCGCGCCATCGCAATAACTATGCCTTTTTTCAATTATATTTCAAATCCTTTGTAAAGTTTCTGTCCGCTGTTCGTAATTATTTCCAACCAAACAACGCTGTTCCCTTTGTTTAACTTGTTTGTAAGCTGTTCAACAGTTTGTATTACCTCATTGTTAACTTTTGTTATTACCATACCTTCAACGATGCCTTCAGATTTTAATTTTCCTGCAATTAATGTTTTTATTTTTATTCCATTCGTAATAGAAAGCTCTTTTTTCTCTTTATCCGTCAATTCGATAAAAGTTGCTCCCAATGCCATATTTTTCATGACTTCGGTTTTCGTAACTAGTTTCGTTTCACCTTCACTATTTCTTAATATTAATTCTTTTACTTCCTCTTCGTTATTTTTGTTACGAATTGTAATAGAAATTTTATCGCCAGGACGTCTTTTCCCAACTTCTTCTTGTAAAGCCGCTACTGAATTCACTTCTTTACTTCCTATTTTAAGAATAACATCACCATCTTTAACTCCCGCTTTTTCTGAACTTCCACCTTCATTAATTTTAGCAATCAGAACACCTTTTAAGTTCGGTAATTTATTTTTTTCTTTAATTTCTTGTGTTATATCAGCTATTTGAACTCCTAAGAACGCTCTTTGAACAATTCCGAAATCAATTAAATCGCTCATTACTTTTTGAACCAAGTTCACTGGAATAGCAAAAGCATAACCAGCATAAGAACCAGTTTGAGATTGAATTGCCGTATTGATTCCGATTAATTCTCCTCTTGTGTTGACTAATGCTCCACCACTATTACCAGGATTTACTGCTGCATCTGTTTGAATAAAAGATTCGATCGGAACGATATCTGTTTTAGTACGATCTGATAATAAATTAATATTTCTTGCTTTTGCTGAAACGATTCCTGCTGTTACAGTAGAGGTCAAATTAAATGGATTTCCAACAGCTAATACCCATTCTCCCACTTTTACATTGTCACTATTTCCGATAACGATAGCCGGTAACTCTTTAGCTTCAATTTTTAACACCGCAATATCCGTTGAAGGATCAGTTGCAACTAGTTTCGCTTTGTATTTTGAATTGTCATTTAATATAACTTCAATTTCACTCGCATTCTCAATTACGTGATTATTTGTAACAATATACCCATCAGCAGAAACGATAACTCCAGAACCAGATCCAGCACCGTGTTGTTGAAACTCTTTCCCACCAGCTCCAGGACCATAAAACATTTCCTGAAAAAGATCGCGTTGAAAATTGGTGGTTACAACGGTTGTAGTAATATGTACGACAGAATTCAAGGAGTTTTCAGATGCCTGAACTAAGTCACCTGACATTCCTGTCCCGTCACCTAAACTGGTTCTTGTTGCATACGAATTACGATCTCCTCCCAAAACAGAATCAGATGTATTCATTAATGGACTACCATTCAACATTAAAAATGCTCCTAATGGTAACATTCCTCCTAAAAGTCCTAATCCTAAAAACTTCATGTTGCTTTTCATAATAAACTGTTTTTTATGTTTGAATTTTATGTTTGAATTGCGAATATAACGAAACTTGTTATGTTTTGGCATAGTGAGGTTGTTAAAGAATGTTAAGCATTTTTGAATTAGATTTTAACTTTTAATGAAATTCAATATTAATAAATAATATATTTAGTTGAACTATTAACTATTTTAAATTATCTTTAATAAGAAAAAGATATTTATGACCTATAATTCAAAAATTCATCACCGCCGTACAATTCGGCTAAAAAATTACGATTACGCACAAGCAGGATTGTATTTTATTACAATTTGTTGTCAAAATAGAGCACATTTATTTGGAGAAATAATAAATGGTGAAATGAAATTAAATTATCATGGGAAAATAGCTTATGAAGAATGGAAACAAACAGAAAAAATAAGACGGAATTGTTTTATACATGAATTCATTATCATGCCTAATCATATTCATGGGATTATTGAAATTACGTGCAATAAAGGGAAAGAAGAATTAATAGGGAAATTTCATTCTCCAACTCAAACTATTGGATCTTTTATAAGAGGATTTAAAATAGCTACGATAAAAAGGATTAAGGAGAAAATTCTAGAAGAGAATTTAAATTCTTCAAATTCAAGTACGGGCGAATTGCAATTCGCCCCAACCGCCCCAACCGCCACGATCGGATCGATCGATCCGACGGAATATATAAAGAAATTAAATTTTAAAATTTGGCAACGAAACTATTACGAACATATAATTAGAGACGAAAATTCAAACTATCGTATTTCAGAATACATTAAAAATAATCCCAAGAAATGGGAGCAAGATATGAATCAGCTTAAAATGAATAAAATTAATTGAATGAAATTGAAGATTTTCATTGTAGAAGTCTACGATAAATCTCTTTTAGAAATTAAGTCCTAATTTTCTATTTATCTCATAAAAATTATTATAATTAATATAAGTATCTTTGCAGTGTTAAATAACAGCACAATGAAAATTAATTTCTCCAAATACCAAGGAACAGGCAATGATTTTATCATGCTTGATAACTTAAACGGTCAATACGATTCGCTTTCAATTGAGAATATTCAGTTTCTGTGTGATCGTCGTTTTGGTATTGGTGCGGATGGTTTAATCAAAATCAATTCTCATTCTTCGCTTGATTTCGAGGTTGATTATTATAATTCAGACGGTTCTAAAAGCTTTTGTGGGAATGGCGCACGCTGTTCGGTGGCTTTTGCTGAAACGTTGGGTATTGATGTTTCAAACACATCTTTTCTTGGGATCGACGGAGCTCATAAAGGATCAAAAGTGAACAATGTTATTTCAATAGAAATGGGAAATGTTTCTAAAGTTGAAAGATTGGATGAAGATTATATAATTCAAACAGGATCGCCTCATTATATACGATTTATAGATTCAAAATCAGATTTAGATATTGTTGAATTTGGAAAAATGATTCGTTATTCTGATCAATTTAAAGTGAATGGAATCAATGTTAATTCGGTTGAAATTCTTGATGATTCTAATTTAATTGTCAATACGTACGAAAGAGGAGTGGAAGATGAAACATTGTCTTGCGGGACGGGTGTTACAGCTTGTGTGTTGGCTTTTGCTGATAAAAAAGAATTACTAGGAAACCATTCGATTCACGCAAAGGTAAAAGGCGGAAATTTACAAGTTTCTTTTAATCAAATAAGTAAAGGTGTTTTTGAAGAAATTCATTTAATTGGAGCTGGAACTTTCGTTTTTTCAGGAGAAGTGAATGTATAGTTTTGAATTCAATACCATTTCTCAATTAAAAGAATACCAAGAACTTAATTCAGGTTTTTTCTTATGTATTTGGCATGCGAATAAAATTCCGCCTCATATTGGGGTGATAATCGATGGTTCATATTTCAGTTTAAAAGTGAAAGGAAAAGATGCAGATATTCCTGTTCAAGATATCGTTAAATTAATAAACCGAAAAGGGATTTGTTCTGTTTTCGTTAAAATTGATATTAATTTCAATAAATTCTATGTTGAAGAGGTGTTTTCAAGATTTCAAATTGCCCAAGAATCGAAAGCTTCTTGCTTGACTCCAATTACCGAAATTTTCAATGTTAATGATAGCGTTCATAAATTATCAGAATTATTAAATTATTTTAAAGAGAAAAATCAAATCCATCAAGTTTTTGGATTAAATTTGACTTCAGATTTCAAAGGAATTCTTTCGTACGGAAAAGAAGAGATTGAAGCAAGACTAAAACAATTAAGTAATAAGGCTTAACTAGAGATGTTTAAGGGAGAAAATGTATTTTTAAGATTAGTAGAACCTGTTGATGCAACTAAGATTTTGTTGTGGGAAAATAATCCTGCGCATTGGAAAGTTTCAGATACAGAAGTCCCATTTTCAATGCAAGACATTTTATACCTTATCGATCAAGCTCATAATATTCGATCTACAGGTCAATTGCGTTTTGTGATTTGTTTAAATAAAACTAAAGAAGGAATTGGTGTGATTGATTTATTTGAAGCGAATTTCAAGCACGGTAGGGCTGGAGTCGGAATTTTAATCGGCGAACATGATCAACGTTCCAATGGTTTTGCATCTGAAAGTTTAGAGTTGTTAAAAGAATATGCCAAATCTGTTTTAGGTTTTCATAGTTTATTTTGTTCGATTCATGCTGATAATTTAAAAAGCGTTAAGTTGTTTGAAAAATGTGGGTTTAAGGAAATTGGTATTAGAAAAGAATGGTATTTAGATAAAGGGAAGAGAATTGATGAAATATTATTTCAAATAATATTGGCCGTCGGGGCGGATTGCAATCCGCCCAATAATCCATGATTGAAATCCATGATTGAAATCCATGATAAAATGGGGGCGGATTGCAATCCGCCCGTACGATTATCGATAAAATAATAATAGCAGGCGTTGATCGCAATCATCAGCCAAATAGAATAAAATGATATAAATTAGATTAAAAAATGAAAAAGGTAATTATTGGAGGTGGTGTTGTAGGAATAATTTTGTTGATTATATTTTCAAGTAAAATCAGTTTGTTTTTGGATGGTAGAAAATCTACATTGAATTCTGAGTCTAAAGAATTTTTCTTTAATTCTAAAGTTGGTGCTGAAGGTCTTGCTGATCAATTAGTGGAAGAAAATTTAATTGATAACAAAGAAGCATTGCTTTCGGTTGCGGAATATAAAAAATTAGATACTAAGAAATTAGCTTCGGGGAAATATATAATTGAAGCAGGAACTTCTTATAGAGCCTTATTAAACGGATTTACATTAAACAGTAATGGGAATGGAAATGCGGAAGTAGAAGTTGATGTCACTTTTAATAATTGTAAAGATATTTATCAATTAGCAGGAAAGGTTTCTAATTGTTTGATGTTGGATAGTACTGCTTTAGTTGGATTAATAGAAAATGGTTCAACCCTAGAAAAATATGATTTCACGTTGGCTCAAATTCCATCGTTGTTTTTGCCGAATACCTATAAAATGTATTATGATACTGACGAAGAACAGTTTATATCTAGAATGGCAAAAGAATTTAAAAACTTTTGGACTTCAGAAAGAATGGCTAAAATAAAGAAAATTGGATTGAATTCTCCTTCTCAAGTTGTTACGTTAGCAAGTATTGTGTATTCGGAACAATCGCAAAATCCTGAAGAATGGCCAATAATTGCTGGTTTGTATTTGAACAGAGTAAATCAAGGGATTAAATTACAGTCGGATCCAACTTTCAAGTTTTGTTGGGGAGATCAATTGGTTGGTGTTCAACGTTTGTTGAATATTCATAGAGAGATTGATTGTCCTTACAATACATATAGAATTAACGGTTTACCTCCTGGACCAATTTGCATTCCAGCTACTGCAGTTGTAGATGCTGTTTTAAATAGAGCAGATGTTAATTATATTTTTATGTGCGCAAAACCAGATTATACAGGTAAACATAATTTCGCAGTTTCAGGATCAGATCACACAAAGAATGCGACAATTTTTCAAAATTGGTTAGCTGCTGAATTAAAAAAACAAGGGAAATAATGAGCATTAAAAGACGTACATTTTTCAAATGGGGATTGACTGGAGCTGCTATAGCACTTGTGAAACCATCCGAAGCAAAAGATATTTTAGAATCTTCTTCAAAACCGTTGATGAAGTTGGCACCAAGACCAATTGTAATTTCAACTTGGAAGCATGGTTTAGAAGCTAATAAAGCTGCTTGGGAAGTTCTTTCTAAAGGTGGAAAAGCAATTGATGCAGTTGAACAAGCAGCTCGAGTTACTGAATCTGATATCACTAATAGAAGTGTTGGAATAGGAGGGAATCCAGATCGTGATGGACACGTGACATTGGACGCTTGTATTATGGATGAGAATTCAAAATGTGGATCTGTTGCTTTTTTGGAAGGAATTGATCATCCGATTTCTGTTGCTCGAAGAGTAATGGATAAAACGCAGCATGTGATGTTAGTAGGCGAAGGAGCGTATCAATTTGCTATTGAACAAGGTTTTGGAAAAATAAAAACACCATTACCTGAAGTGAAAGCGGATTGGAAAAAATGGAAAAAAGAAAACAAAGATTTATTTAAAAAACCTGAAATTAACCACGAAAACCACGATACTATTGGTATCATTGCAATGGATGTTAATGGGAACTTAAGTGGTTCTTGTACTACAAGTGGGTGGGCTTACAAATTGCATGGTAGAGTGGGAGATTCTCCTATAATTGGAGCAGGTTTATTTGTTGATAATGAGATTGGTGCCGCTTGTGCAACTGGTTTAGGTGAAGCGATTATGAGAGTTTGTGGTAGTCATACAGTTGTTGAATTAATGCGTCAAGGACATTCGCCACAAGAAGCTTGTCAATTAGCTGTTGAAAGAATTATATCGAAAAACAAAGATATGACTGGCCTTCAATGTGGATTTATTGCTATAGATAAGTTTGGAAATCATGGCGGTTATTCTGTTTTTAATGGATTTAATTATGCTTTAAAGAATAATGAAGCTGAGAAAATGGTTGATGCAACATTTGATAGAAAATGGTGATGTTTAAACACAGAGTACACTGAGTTTTAAAACGGAGTTTCACAGAGTTTTTATTGTGAAGATGTTTATTTTATTTTTTTTAAAAACTCCGTGTTACATTGTGTTTTAACTCTGTGTCCTCTGTGGTTAAAATATGTTTGAAAATAAAAGAATTGTAAAATGGATTTCGCAGAAATAAATCAAATACAAAATACTGATCAACAATTACTTAGAAGTAAAAAAAGTTTTAGGATCAACGATGTAGTTTCTTCATTTTCTGAAAGTGTCGTTGGAACTGAAATCACTTATTTAACCGTTCAGATTTCTGAAAACGAACATATTCAGTTGAAACCTGAATTTTTGCAATATATCAATCACAGTTGTGATCCTAATACATTTTTTGATGTTGATTCAATGAATTTAATCGCGTTAAAAAATATTCAAGAAAATGAAGAACTGACATTTTTCTATCCTTCAACAGAATGGAAAATGGTACAACCATTTCAATGTTTTTGTCAAACAGATAAATGTTTGGGACAAATTCAAGGAGCTTTTTTTATACCTTTAAATAAACTAAAAGAATATAGAATTTCTAGTTTTATTTCCAACAAATCGGGATTTTGTTATTGTGGATCAAAAGGTTTATTTTCAGACTGTTGTAAACCAATACATAAAGGAACTATTAAAGCAAAAACAGCTGAACAATTAATGCGTTCACGGTATTCAGCTTATGCTACTTCTGATGTGGATTATTTAATGAAAACAAGTCATCCAACATTAAGGAAACAACAATCACCAAAAGATATTGAAAGTTGGGCAAATGAAAATAAATGGCAAAAATTAGAAATCTTAAATTCCAGTGAAACAACAGTTGAATTTAAAGCCTATTTTTTAGATCGTTCAAAAAAGCAACAAGTTCATTATGAGAAATCAACTTTTGTTTTTGAAGATGGAGAATGGTTTTATTTGTCAGG
>CANJKA010000075.1 GCA_947474675.1 Flavobacteriales bacterium | reverse complement strand
AATTTTTCTTTAATAGATTCAACTTCTAAAAATGCATATTTATTGATCGAAGAATTAGAAGGTTTTACACCAGGCTTTTTGTCTAAAGTATAAAATGCATCTAAATTATTTTCATGAAGGATTTGAAAAACCATTTTACAGCCATTACAGCAGAATTTTTTTTCCTCAATGAAATATCCTTTACCGATAATATCGTCACCACAATGAAAACAATTTTCGTTCATTTTTTTTTAGATTTTAGATTTTTAGACATTAGATAATAGACAAAGTATACATAAGTCTAATGTCTATAATCTATGTGTCTAATGTCTTCTATACCGTTTTTGAAAACATTCTTTCTCCACTTGTTGAATTATTCAAATCTTGGTCAAACGCCATGCAACAATTTCTAACAAATGGAATTCCTTCTTCAGTGATTATCACTTTTTGATCTTGAATTTGGACAAAACCATCTTTGATTAATTCAGATAATCTATTTTTTATTTCAGGAAAAAGTGGTTGAACAATTGATTTTTCATCTATAATTGTTTCAAAATGACACATTAAATCGAGAATATGTCTACGAATAATAACATCTAATTCGGAAAGAATATGACCACGAAATACAGGTAATCTTCCTTGGTTTACAACTTCGATATAGTCTTCAACTGATTTTTCATTTTGTGCAAAACCAAACCAACTGTCAGAAATAGACGACATACCCAATCCAAGCATCATTGATGTTGATTTTGTGGTGTACCCCATGAAGTTTCTATGCAATGATTTTGAATGCATTGCTTTTGATAATTCGTCGTGTTTTAAAGCGAAATGATCCATTCCAACTTCAATGTATCCTGCCGTTTCTAATAATTCTTTTGACAATTCGTACAATGCTCTTTTTTCTTCACTTTGTGGAAGATCTTTTTCATCATATCCTCTTTGTCCATTTCCTTTAATCCATGGAACGTGAGCATAGCTATAAAGAGAAATTCTATCGGGCATTAATTGTAAGGTCTTATCAATAGTCGATTGAATATCTTCAATGTGCTGTTTTGGTAGACCAAAAACTAAATCATGACTGATAGAAGTATAGCCTATTTTTTTAGCAAAATCATGTGCTTTTTTAACATTTTCAAAAGGTTGAATTCTATTAATCGCTTTTTGAACAACTGGACTATAATCTTGAATTCCTAGACTCAATCTACGAAAACCAAAATCATAGAGAGTTTGTAAATGTTCTTCGGTAGTATTGTTTGGATGAGCTTCAAAACTTAATTCATGTTTTTCAGGATCCACATTAGAAGTGTTGAATAATCCTATTAACAACCTTTTTAATTCTGTTGGTCTGAAAAATGTTGGAGTTCCTCCACCAAAATGAAGTTCTTTTATAACAGGCTGAAAATCTAAAAGGGAAAGATATATTTTCCATTCTTTTAAAACAGTATCAATATAAGGTTCTTCAACAGCGTGGTTTTTGGTAATTCTCTTATGGCAACCACAAAAAGTACATAAACTTTCACAATAGGGAAGGTGAATGTACAAGCTGATTTCATCGGAATGAAACGTATTTCTATTAACATTAATAGAATCAATCCATTCTTTTTGAGTCAGTTTGTCATTTTTCCAAAAGGGTACTGTTGGATACGAAGTATACCTAGGACCTGGGACGTTATATTTTTGAATTAATAAATTTTTGCTATTCATAGCAACAAAGGTAATTAATTAGAATAGATTTAAAAAATGACAATTATCAGTTTTGAAATTGTTTTAAATCAAATTTATTTTCCATATTCAAAAATTAACCTTATGTAATTATTCTAAATTTTTAAAAAAAATAAAAAATGACACAGTTATTTGAACAATCTCTTATTATTGTGTTCTTTTAATCATGAAAATCGGATGTCTTGTATATTTTTTTAATCATTATAAAATTAATTTATTACATTGCTTTCTATTAATTTATAATTTATGACAAAGTTTAAAATTCTACTTTTCTTTTTTGTTTCATTTGGCTCTTATAGTCAAGAAGATATTACAATTTCAGGCTATTTAAAAAATCCAGAAAGTAAAGAAGTTATTCTATTTGCAAAAGTTTTCGTTGTTGAAGCTAATAAATCAGTTTTAACGAACGAATACGGATTCTTTTCGATTTTAGTCCCTCAAAAAGAAATGTATACATTGCAATTTTCATCAACTGAATTCGCTACAACATCATTTGATATTCAAGGAAATGTTTCAGTTCAGACTGATTTTTTCGTAAAAACTGCTCAACAGTTAGAAGAAGTTGTCGTTCTAGCAAAAAAATCTCAAGGGCAAGAATTGATTAACAATACTGAAGTGTCTGTTATGAGAATAGATATCAAACAAGCCAAATCATTACCTGCAATCGGTGGAGAGACTGATATTTTGAAAGTTGCTCAATTACTTCCAGGAATAAATAAAGGAACTGAAGGAGGTACCAATTTTTTTGTAAGAGGAGGAGATGGAGATCAAAATTTAATTTTGGTAGATGAAGCAACAGTTTATAATCCGGGACATTTATTTGGTTTTTTCTCTGTTTTTAATCCAGATGTTATTAAAGAAATGACAATTTATAAAGGTGGATTTCCTTCCAATTATTCAGGGAGATTATCTTCAATAACAGATATAAGAACAATTGATGGAGATAAAAAGAAATTTAAAGTAGTTGGAGGAGTTGGAATGTTGTCTTCTAGGATTATGATTGAAGGACCAATTTGGAAGGATAAAGCATCTTTTATGGTTGCAGCTAGAAGGTCTTATATTGATAAAGTTTTTAAATTAGCTGGGCAAGATATACCTTTCTATTTTTATGATTTAAATGCAAAAATTAATATAGCAATTTCTAAAAATGATAAGTTGTTCTTAAGTAGTTATTTCGGGAATGATATTCTTAAATTAAAAGGATCAGAATCAGATTCTGTTAACTCTTTTGGTTTTGGGTCTACTTTAGGAAACTTTACACAATCTATTCGTTGGACGCATATTTATAATCCTAAATTATTTGGGAATTTATCGTTGGTGCATACTCAATTTAAGTATGATATAGATGGACGATTTGGAGATAAAAATTTGTTGATAAAAAGTGCTGTTGAAGATTATGGTGCTCGATATGATTTTCAATATTTTAAAAACGCGAATACTAAATGGAATTATGGTGTAAATGTTATCAATCATCAATTTAGACCGAATGCGGTTAGTACAACATTAGAGATATCAGATTATTTAAAAAATCAAGTTGGTAAATTGATGTCAACCATTGAAACGAACATATATGTAGATGTAAAGCATACTTTAAATGATCGTTGGAAAGTAGACGGAGGATTATCATTACCTCAGAGTTATATTAAAGGGAAAGTGTATTCTGGGATTTCACCGAGAGGGAATTTAGCCTACAAAATAAATGAAAACCAAGCTGTTAAATTATCTGTTTCTAGGATGTATCAATTTATGCATAGAGTTTCAAGTAGTTCTATGGCTTTACCTACTGATTTATGGTATCCAATTTCTACAAACATCAAACCTCAAATTGCTGATCAAGTTGCTATAGCTTATAATTATAATATCCCAAAACTTAAGTCATATATTGTCTTGGAGGGATATTATAAATACATGCAAAATTTGACAGAATATAAAGAAGGAAGTCAACTTATTTTAAATGATAAATTTGAAGATTTATTAATTCAAGGTCATGGTTGGAGTAGTGGGAGTGAACTTCTTATTAAAAAAGATGAAGGTAAATTTACGGGATGGATAGGATATACACTTTCTTTCACTAAAAGGAAATTTGCTGAATTAAATAATGGTGAAGCTTTTTGGGCAAAATACGATAGAAGACATTATTTTACATTTGTTAGTGTATATAACATATCTCCAAGATTTTCATTTTCAGCAATTTTTGAAATGTGTACTGGTGCAAGATTTACGCCTATTATAGGAAACTATTTTATGCCAAATGCTGGAATGACAGGAGTTGAAATTATTCCTGTATTTGCTACAAGAAATTCTTATAAAATGTCAACAGCTCATCGATTAGATATTAATTTCATTATTAAATCTAAAGTAGTTGAAGGAAAAAAATATTCTTCTGAATGGCATATTGGTGCCTACAATGTCTATAATAGAGCTGCTCCTTTTCAGATTAAAGTCGTTCAAAATGAAGATGGTTCATTTAAGTATACTCAACCTGGATTATTTGGTTTTGTCCCATCAATTGGATTTAATTTTAAATTTTAAGTTATGAAGTCAGTAAAATATTTTTTGTTTGTATTCTCAATAGTAATTTCGGCTCTTTTTTCATGTCGGCCAAAACCAATTGATATAGAGGTTAAACCTGGAGATGTTAAATTGGTGGTTTTTACTCAAGTTATTCCTAACAACGTGATGATTGTTACTTTGACAAGATCTTTTTCTCCATTGTCTGGCAATACTTCTGATAATTTGTCTTCTTTATTAGTGAGTGGAGCAACAGTGCAAATTAAAAGCAATAATCAAACTTACGATTGTTTTGAATCGAGTCCTGGTATTTATATAAGTGTGGCTACTTCTTCATTTGTTGAAGGTCAGGAGTATGAATTAATCGCTATTTCAGGAACTGACACCGTAACTTCTACGTCTAAGATGTTGCCTAAAGTTGATTTCACAACAGTTTTACCTTCAGTTGAGAAAAATATAGGTGATACAAATGTTTTTGTAAGTTTCAATTTTAATGATATTGCTTCTGTTTCAAATTGGTATTTAGTGAATTTTTATAAAAAACAAGCAAATGTTGGGGGGATTGACGGTTCGAATTATTTCCAAAATGGATCTAATAGTTTAATCAGATCTATTTTGTTATCTGATAAAGAATTCAATGGAGTTTACCATGCTAAAGTTGAATTGGACAGTTTAAAGTGGAACGATAGTATAGTGGTTACTTTATCTAATATTGATGAGAAATATTTTAACTTTTTAGGTTTTAGAGAAGGGAAAGGGGGTGTTTTGAGTCAAATGAATATTGAACCTCTGAGTTATCCGACTAATATTAAAAATGGATATGGTTTCTTTAATACTTTTTATCCTGATATTAAGTTTTTTGATTTATCACAGTATTAATATTTTTTCTTCTATTTGAGAATTGTATGCACAAATTTATTTTATTTATATTTTATAGTTTATTTGTATCATCTAGTTTTTGTCAATCGTATAAAAAAAAGGATTTATTGATTGAGCCATATATTGGATTTCCAAATTGGTCCAATTCGAGTATAAGTGTATCGTTACTTTCACCAAAAGTTAAATTACCTTCTGTTTTTTCAGAGTTAAATTACAATGATTATGGGCCACTAGGTTTAAAATCTGAATATTTTTTAACTTCTACAAAAAGTCTTGGAATCGATTTCTTTTTAAAAGGTTATCAGTTGTCAGGTGCCTATTTAAGCGATTCTACTTTAAATACTCAAACACAAGTTTATGACAAAAAATACATGCATTTTAAATATACTGTTAATAGAGTTAGAATTCAGTTGCGCTATAATTATCATTTTGTTAAAAAAAATCCAAAATTTGACTCCTATATTGGTTTTGGGGTTGGATACAACGGGAATTTTTCTTTTTTGACGACAAAAGATGAAAGTAAAAGTTCAAGTATTGATGACAAAATTAAAAATGGCTCAAGCTCTGGAAAATTAAATAGTTTTAATTCTTCTTTAATTCCATTTTCAATGCGTATTTGTTACGGATTTCATTATAATTTCACAGAAAATTTTGGTTTAAATACTGAAGTTGGAATTGGAGGATCTACTTTTTTGTTGGGTCTTTCATTAAAATACTAATTTACGCTCTATTTTTATCGATTAATATTCTATTCGATTAATGTAATTTTTTACAAGGAATATTATATGATCGTTTTTTTTAAAGTAAACTATTTTCAGGCACTTAGTCTTTCGATTTCCAACTCTATTTTATAACTGTCAATTTCATCTATTAAAGAAGGCTTAAAATTATTACTGATTGAATTCTTAATTGAAAAACAGATAGCATCTTTTTTTATCTCTAAATGAATATGAATAAAATAACTATCGTTATTTTTTCTGAGAAATCGAAATGAATTTTCTATAAAGGGAGTAAATAGAAATGGTTCTATTTTATTAAAAATAACAAAAGGGAGAAACATTTGTTTCTCCCTTTTTCACTAGCCTACTACAACCAGATTGTTACTGACACTACTTACTACTATAATATAATACGAATCTCATTTCAATTACCTTTGGTCGAAATTTAATTTGTTTACTCTTTAATAAATTTATTAATTTCAATTTCTCCTTTTGAATTTGAAACTTTGTAAAAATAAATCCCAGATGATAGATTTGAAATATCAATAGAGGTAGTTTTATTATTGATAGATTTCGTGATTATTACTTTTCCATCGTTACTTAGTATCTCAATTAAAGAGGCTTCATCTTTTAATTGGAAGTTTAGAACGTCTATTACTGGTATTGGGTAAATTGCTGAAATCAGACTGTTTTCTTTTTCATGTAAACCAGCACCAAAATTATTTTCCAACACAAAATCATCTATCCACAAAGTTGTTCCAATATGAGAAGTGTACATACTTGAATAAACAGATATTTCAATTAAATTTGCCGACCCTGTTAATTCTGGATTCATGGTTAAGATTGCATTAGACCAAGTCGAAGTAATGTTTTTTATAATTATTTCATCTGAATAAAGTGGTTTTTCATCTGAATATCCAGCTTGTAATGTGTCATAAATTACAATTGTTATTACTGCGGAATCCCCTCCAACTGAGGAGTATTTATACCAGCAAGAAAGTTCAACTGATTGTGGATTAGAAACAGGACCTTCAATTTGTTGAACTGCCACAGCTGAAATAATGTCACTTGTAAAATTAGTTGGATAGGCCGCATGTAAAATAGGATCTGAAACAATTTCAAGTTTTAACGCTTGAGTCCCGCCATGTGGATTTTGAGTTTCAGGTTTCAATTCAATTCAAAACCATACCAACTTTGCGTAAAAAAATTCCCAGGAAATCCTGGGTTATCAATCATTGGTTGCTCAAAGTTACCATTTGTTAGAGATTGAGAATTTGCAGTTAATTGGATTAGCACCAAAACACCTAATAACATTACTTTTCTTTTCATACTTATTTTTTTTAGACAAATGAAGCTTTATATTTTGAGTCTGAAATAAAAAGTATATAAAGGGAGTGGTTTTATCTTATGAGAGAATGTTTTATGAAGCTTAATTCATAATTGATAGTAGGATTTGGTTGTTTTTAAAAAATAAATAAATAATTACCAAAGCCTTTTTAAAAAACAATCGTTTTAAGATTAAAGCATAAATAATTACTACTATTTTTTTTAATTATTAAGTGTATAAAAAACATTAAAAAAATAGATATGGATAAGTTGATTTATTTGTCATTCATTTTTTCATTATTCCTTTTAACAATAAGTTATGGACAAACTAACAAAAATAATTTAGATATGAATAGAGTAGAGAATACAGATTTTGAGATTAAGAAAGAACTTTCTTATGAAGATAATGAGCTTTTTTTCTATAAACTGGATCAAAGTTTATTTCAAACAATTCTTTTGATTTCTAATTGGTCTATGGAAGAATGTTATCATTATTTATTTTTAATTGATGATAAAATTTATTATTCAGAAAAATACAAACTTGATATTTATGATATAAGAAAATTTAAAATTGTAAAAAAAGAGATAGAAAAGAGACAATTTTATTTAAGAAATCAGATCGAAAATAATTTAAAAAACATTTCTAATTAGAACTAATAATGTTTAAGTTTACAAATAAATTAATTTAATCATTTAAAATTAAAATATTCCATTAATTTTTAGTTAAATCCTATATTAAGATACATAACGTTACGAACAAATTTAAAAGTATGAAAAAAATAAAATATTCATCATTCGTTTTTAGTTTACTGTTTTTCAATTCTTGTTATTGCCAAATTGAAAATTCTTCAACATTAAAAAAAGTTGAAACAACTAATTCAGGAGTTACTGTTTATGAAGCAAAAGGAGTTGAAAGTAAAGTTTTAACAAATGGAAATTCATATAATTCAATACAAGTCCCAAAATTAATTTCTGATTGGACGCTTGATGAATGTAATGACGGTATATATGATCTTAATAATAAAATTAATTTTTTAGAAAAAAACAATGGTGATGAAAATCAAATAAAAAAGTATAAAGAAGTTAAACAAGAGATTATTGAACGTCAAGAATTTTTATTAACTCAAAAAAGCGAAAAATGAAAAAAATATTCTTATTATTCTTTTTGTTTTCATTTGCTGTGATTAATTCCTTTTTTGGGCAAATTACGGCTAATGGAAATAGTTCATCAACAACAACTGTATATACAAATGGTGTTGGAAATGATCAAATATATATTTGGTCAGCAAATGGATTAGCAACAAATTCAGGTAGTTTAACAGCTGTTCCTGGAGCTGTTGGAGCAGGTGGACCCTATACTTTTACTTGGTTTTACCATAATGAAGCTACTTTTTCATGGAGTTTATACTCGACTTCTTCAGGATTGACTTCAACTATTTCTTCTCTAGCTAGTGATGGTTATCGTTGTCAAATTCAGGACAATACAGGCGCTGTTGTAGTTTGCTATAATGCTTGGGTGTGGAACATGAACGGTGCTGTTTCTATAAGCCAAGCAGTTCAATCTTGCGTAAATGTTAATTTAACAGGATCTGTAAGTTCAATTGGTCTATTTAATTATTACAATCCACCACTTCCACAATCTTTTATTACAGCATCGACTTCTATATCTGTTTCTTTTTCAGGAACACATACTTTCGTTTCAGATTTAGCATATTATGTAAAAGGGCCTGCTGAATGTGGAAGTCCAATTGTTCAACTTGCAGCTTTAACTCCTGGTTCTATTTGTAATGTAGGTGATGACATTAATAACCTAACTTTTAACACTTCTTCTTTGAATGTTTTTAATGTTTGTAATGCAACTGTTCCATTGTCTGGAACTTATGGTAGTTTTGTGAACGAATTAGGTGCGAATTTTACTATTGATTGGTCACCTTTATATGGCTGTAATGCAGCAACTGGAGATTGGAAAATTCAGATTTACGATTGTACACTTCAAGATGTTGGTTTTTTGACTCATGCATCCATTAGTTTTAGTGGTTTAGTTCCTTTGTGTAATGCTTCATCTTCGTTGACTTATGATTCAGGAATAATAATTTCAGAAATTAACGATAATTCATGTACATCCGCCTCAGCTTCAGTTTTTGATGTGCCAATTTCTTCCATTTTTTCAACACCAATCAATTTAAACGCAACTACTACTTATGTATGGTCAGCTTCTCCTGCGATTACTTTTCCTTCATCTACAACTGCTAGTTTAACTCAAAATGTTACAGGATTAGGATTAGGAACAACAATCTTTACTTTAACTGAAACGGTTTCTTATGGTTCTTATTCAAATACATTTATAGCTAATAGCAATTTTGTTGTCGCTTCAGTTACTGCTTTAAGTTCTCAATCAACCGTAACTCAATCTGTTTGTACTTCGGAAACATTTAGTCCAATAAGCGTTACGGCTTCAGGTTCAGGACTTACCTATCAATGGTATAGTAATTCATCCAGTAGTAATTCTGGAGGAACTTTAATTGTTGGAGCAACTTCTTCAACTTATACTCCTCCTTCAGTATCAGCAGGAACGAAATATTATTATTGTATTGTTTCTGGAACTTGTGGAAATGTTACAAGTGCTGTTTCAGGAGCAATGATTATGTATTCAGCTCCGACAGCAATAGCTGGAGGAACTTCAACCATTTGTTCAAATGGAACTGCAACTGTATCAGGTACAAGTTCTTCCAATGGAACAATTGCTTGGACAGAAAATGGTTCGGGTTCAATCACTTCTGGAGCAACAACTTTAACACCTGTTTATTCAGCTGCAGCTGGTGATGCTGGTACAACCGTAACATTAACAATGACAGTTACAAATACTGTTTGTACTCCTGATCAAACTGCAACCGCTACGTATTCCGTAATTGTTAATCCTTTACCAACTGCAATAGCTGGTGGATCGACTACTATTTGTTCAAATGAAACTGCAACAGTTTCTGGAGCTTCATCAACTAATGGAACTATTTCTTGGACAGAAAATGGTACAGGTTCAATTACTTCGGGTGGTACTACTTTAACACCAACTTACACTGCTGCAATTGGTGATGCAGGAAATGTTGTCACTTTAATAATGACTGTTACGAGTTCGATAGCTTGTACACCTGCAATAACTGCAACATCAATATATACAATTAATGTAACTCCATTACCGACTGCAATTTCTGGAGGAACTGCAACAGTATGTTCGAATGAACCAGTAACTGTTTCTGGAGCTACATCTTCAAATGGAACAATTTCCTGGACAGAAAACGGTGCTGGTTCAATTACTGCAGGATCAACAACTTTAACGCCAACTTATACACCTGCTTTAGGTGATGCAGGAAATGTTGTAACGTTAACAATGACAGTTACAAGTACGACCTGTACACCAATTCAAACAGCTACTGCTATTTATACCATTACAGTAAATCCAATTCCAACAGCTATTGCTGGAGGAACAGCAACGATTTGTTCAAATTCAACAGTAACAGTTTCTGGAGCTTCATCAACAAATGGAACTATTTTATGGACAGAAAATGGGGTAGGATCTATTACTTCAGGAGCAACATCTTTAACACCAATTTATACTGCTGCAATTGGAGATGCTGGAAATACAGTTACTTTAACGATGACAGTGACAACTTCAAATTGCACACCTGCATTAACTGCAACAGCAACATATACTGTAATTGTTAATCCTTTACCGACAGCTATTTCAGGTGGAACTTCAACAATTTGTTCAAACGAGACAATTACTGTTTCAGGAGCAACTTCCTCAAATGGAACAATCGCTTGGACAGAAAATGGAGCAGGTTCTATAACGGCAGGAGCTACAACATTAACCCCAACTTATACTGCTGCTATTGGAGATGCGGGGACAACGGTAATTTTAACAATGACGGTTACAAGTACAATTGCTTGTACGCCAGCAATAACTTCTACTGCAATTTATACTGTAATTGTTAATCCATTACCAACAGCAGTTTCAGGTGGAACTTCAACAATTTGTTCAAATGAAACAGTAACAGTTTCAGGAGCATCTGCGACAAATGGAACAATTTCTTGGACAGAAAACGGAGCAGGTTCAATTACAGCTGGTGCAGCTACATTAACACCAACATATACAGCTGCAGCTGGAGATGCAGGTACAACAGTTATTTTAACAATGACTGTTAATAGTACAATTGCTTGTACTCCAGCTATCACAGCAACAGCTGTTTATACAGTTATTGTTAACCCATTGCCTACTGCAATTTCTGGAGGAACTTCTACCATTTGTTCGAATGGAATGGTAACCGTTTCAGGAGCTTCTTCTTCAAATGGAACAATCTCTTGGACAGAAAATGGAGCAGGTACAATTACTTCAGGAGCAACAACTTTAACTCCAACATATACTGCCGCAATTGGAGATGCAGGGACAACGGTTACTTTAACAATGACTGTTACCAGTACAATTGCTTGTACGCCAGCTATAACTTCAACTGCCATGTATACTGTAATTGTTAATCCATTACCAACAGCAGTTTCAGGCGGAACATCGACAATTTGCTCGAATGAATTTATTACTGTTTCTGGTGCTAGTTCTACAAATGGGACAATCGTTTGGACAGAAAATGGAGCAGGATCTATTACATCAGGGGCCAATACATTAAATCCTACATACACTCCTTCGGTTGGTGATGCTGGAACAACTGTTACTTTAACAATGACAGTTACAAGTACAATTGCTTGTACACCTGAAATTATTGCAACAGCAATTTATACAGTTACAGTTAATCCTTTACCGACTGCTTCTGCAGGAGGAACAGCAACGATTTGTTCAGATGAAACAGTAACAGTTTCAGGAGCCACTTCTACAAATGGAACTATTTTGTGGACAGAAAACGGAGCAGGTTCAATTACAGCAGGGGCAACAACATTAACACCAACTTATAGTGCTGCAACTGGTGATGCTGGAACAACTGTTACTTTAACAATGACAGTTACAAGTACAATTGCTTGTAATCCTGCAATTATTGAAGTGGCAACATTCAGTGTAATTGTTAATCCTTTACCAACAGCTTTAGCAGGCGGTATTGCAACGATATGTGCAGACGAATCAGCTACGGTTTCAGGTGCTAGTTCATCAAATGGAACTATTTTTTGGACACATAACGGAGCAGGAACAATTGCTAATGCTACAACTTTAACCCCAACTTATACTGCAGCAGCAGCAGATGGAGGAAATGCTGTAGTTTTAACTATGACCGTAACAAGTACAATTTCATGTACACCTAATATAACTGCCACTGCGATTTATACTGTAAATGTTAATCCAATACCGGTGTTTTTTATAACTGGTTTCAATCCAGGTGTTTGTACGGAAGCTACTGGTCATATCGAAGTTACTGGGTTAGCTCCCAATACAAATTATACGATTAACTATATTGATGATGCTCAACCGGTAGGACCTCTTTCATTGACAAGTAATGGGACAGGATTAATTACTTTTCCAAATTTAGATGCAGGATCTTATGAATATTTCAATGTAGTTATCAGTGCAACAGGTTGTTCAACGTTAAGCCTTTTAAATACGTCATTATTAAACCCTACAGCACCTGTAATTACAGATATTCCTAATGTTGTAATGTGTGCTACACAATATACTTTACCTATCATAACTGGTTTAGCTTTAACGGGGTCAGAGGCTTATTTCACACTTACTCAAGCTGGTGGAACAATGTATCATGCAGGAGATGTTATTACGTCTAGTCAAACATTGTTTATTTATGATGCAAATGGAATTTGTACTGGTCAGGAAAATTTCCATATCCAATTAGATCAATTACCGACTGCTCTTGCAGGAGGAATTTCTACGATTTGTTCGAATGAAATTCTAACTGTTTCAGGAGCTAGTGCAACAAACGGTACTATTTTATGGACACATAATGGAGCAGGTTCAATAACAGCTGGAGCAACATCACTTGCTCCAACTTACTCAGCAGTAATCTCAGATGCAGGAAATACAGTGATTTTAACAATGACAGTTACAAGTGATAATACTTGCGGAACGGTTGTTTCTGCTATTTATACAATCAATGTTACACCATTACCATCAGCTTCAGCAGGCGGTGTTTCAACAATTTGTTACAATGAGTCATTACTTATCGGAGGAACAAGTGCTACAAATGGTACTATTTTATGGACTCATGATGGTTTAGGAACATTAACAAATTCAACAACTTTAACGCCAACTTATACACCAGTTATAGGAGATGCAGGAACTACAGTGATTCTTACAATGACAGTAACAAGTACAATTGCATGCACGCCAGCTATTAAAGCAGTTGCAAATTATGCAATAAATGTTAATCCTCTTCCAACTGCTTCTTCGGGAGGAGTAGCAGGGATTTGCTCAAACTCATCAGTAACCGTTTCAGGTGCAAGTGCAACAAACGGAACAATTTTATGGACTCATGATGGAGATGGCTCGTTGATTAATGAAACGACATTGACACCAACTTATACACCTTCTGTACTTGATGCAGGAAATATTATTACCTTGACAATGACCGTTACAAGTACAACTCCATGCGTGATCGTTATTTCAGCAAGTGCATTATTTGTTGTTACAGTTAATCCTATACCAACTGCTTTTGCAGGAGGAAATACTACAATTTGTTCAAACGAAACAGCAACAGTTTCAGGAGCATCTTCAACAGATGGAACAATTTTATGGACAGAAAATGGGGTTGGATCAATTACTTCAGGAGCAACTACCTTAACACCAACTTATACTGCTGCTATAGGAGATGCAGGTAATACTGTAACTCTAACAATGACAGTTACAAGTACAATTGCTTGTACACCTGCAATCGAAGCTGTTGCAACTTATACGGTGAACGTAAATCCACTTCCTACTTCAGTATCAGGGGGTACTGCCTCAATTTGTACCTACGAAACAGTAACAGTTTCAGGAGCAACTTCCACAAATGGAACTATTTTATGGACTCATAACGGAGCGGGTACTCTTTCAAACACGACTACTTTGACACCAACCTATACTGCTGTTTTAGCTGATGGAGGAAATATAGTAGTGTTAACTATGTCTGTAACTAGTACCAATTGTTTACCTGCAATTATTGTTACTTCTCACTTTGATATAACTGTTAAAGCTCTGCCTGTTTTAGCATCAATAATTGGAGATACGATTATATGTAAAGGTTTTTCTTCTCCACTCACTAATCCATTTTTAAATGGAGTTTGGTCAAGTAGTTTTCTTACTACAGCAACAGTAAATTCTTTATCAGGTATTGTTCAAGGAATAAATGAAGGGTTTAGTACAATAAATTATGAAGTTACAGTGAATGGTTGTTCAAATTCAACTTCTGTTTTATTAACTGTTCATGGAATTCCAAATGCTCCCCAGGTTATTCAACCAGAAATATACTGTTCGAACGCAGTACCACCAAATATGGTTGTTGTTCCAGAAGTTAATGGAAGTGTTATATGGTCTTCTGATGCTGGTTTCAGTTCGATTATCGGGACATCTAATTTCTTAACGCCGAAATTGCAAGTAGGAGAAACCATTTATTATGTTGCTAACATCGTTAATGAATGTCAAAGTGCTACGAGTGAAATTCATATAATCATCGAGGATTGTCCAATCTTAATTCCTTCAGCGTTTACTCCAGATCAAGATAATTTTAATGATACTTGGATTTTGACTGATTTAGATTTTGTTTATCCGAAAAGTGAGGTTTCAATTTTCAATCGTTGGGGTGCTTTACTTTACAAAACTGGACCTGGAGACTATGAACAAAACAGTTGGGACGGTACTTTTAATGGAGAGAAATTACCAGTCGCTTCTTATTATTATACAATTGAGTACAACAACGGTAAACGTCCTCCATCATCAGGAACTGTGACAATTGTATATAATAAATAGAAATAAAAGAGAGAAAAGAAATTTAATTATAAATTAAATAAAAGACATATGAAAATCACGGTATTTATCATAGCAATTATAGCAACGACGGGTATTTATTCGCAGCAGTTGTCACAGCATAGTCAATATTTGAGAAATCAATACATCATAAATCCTGGTGCAGCTGGGGTTTACGACTTCACTGATGTAACAGTTTCAGGAAGACAACAATGGAAAGATGTTGTTAATGCTCCTTTAACTAGTTATTTTTCAATTTCCGCACCGCTAACAAAAAGAGTTAAGGAAATTTATAATCCTTCTTTAAGAGTTAGTCATGGTCCAGTTAAAAATCCTGAAATAAATACGGGTAAATTTAAACATGCCTTAGGAGGACAGTTTTTTGTAGATCAATATGGAGCTTTTAGAAAAGTAGAATGCTCGGGAACTTATGCCATTCATTTACCGCTTACAAAAAGTCACACCTTATCTTTTGGTACTAAACTAGGTATCTCAAATAATCAATTTATTCCAGAAAGAGCCTTGGTTTTGAACTCGATAAATGATAATAATTACAATACTTTTATTTCTAACCAAACAAATAAAAATATTGTAAATTTAGGAATGGGATTTTATTTATACTCTAAAAAGTTGTTTTTTGGAATATCTGCAGATAATTTGACAAGAGATTTGATAGCAACTAACGTGAGTTCTGTCAATTTTAATTCAATGATTCATTCAAAAATAATTGGAGGATACAAATTTGATATTGGAAACGATTTCACGTTAACGCCTTCTTTTTTGGTGAAATATATGAGTCCTACACCATTTTCAGTTGATGTAAGTCTTCAAATAGAATACAAAGAATGGTTATGGTTTGCTACTTCTTATCGCCACAAAGATGCTGTAATTGCTATGTGTGGTTTGAATATTTCTAATCGTTTCAAACTGGGGTATTCATACGATTATACTATTTCTAGAATCAATACCATTAGTACTGGTGGTCATGAGATTGTTTTAGGAATCATGTTAGGAAGATAATTTTCGAATTTAATAAATAATAGTATGAAGTATTTTATAATAGCAGTCGTTGGATTGATTCACATTGAAGGTTTTTCTCAAGATTCTTTTTATTCGGAACCTCAAAAATTAGCTGGAACAGTTAATTCATTTGATGAAGAAAGTATGCCTATTTTTTCAAAAGATAGCTCGACTTTATATTTCTCAAGAACTTATGAGGTGAAAGATGGAGAAACGGATCAAGATATTTGGTTCAGTAAACGTCTGCAAAATGGAGAATATGGGAATTGTGAGAAATTAAAAGGTATTAATAATGAGTTTAATAACTCCGCTTTTTCGATCAGTAAGGATGGTAATTCCTTGTTTTTATTAGATGCATACAGAGGTGAAAAAGACAAGGAAAAAGGTTGTGCCATCTCTCAATTAAAAGAGGGGAACTGGTCAAAACCGAAACATATTTATATTCCAACTTTAGATATTAATGGTGAGTTTTATGGATTTCACTTAAATTCTTCTGAAAATGTAATTTTAATTTCTTACAAAGGAAATGAAAGTGTAGGAGAGGAAGATTTATATGTCTCCGTTAAAGAAAAAGAAAATTGGACGGCTCCGATTCATTTAGGAAAAGTAATTAATTCGGCAGGATATGAAATTTCTCCCTTCTTAAATGAAAACATGGATACCTTGTATTTTTCTAGCAACGGTTTTGGAGGATTGGGCGACGCTGATATCTTTTATTCAGTGAGACTTGATAAATCGTGGACGAATTGGAGTGTTCCTGTAAATATGGGCGATAAAATTAATTCACCAAAATTCGATGCTGATTTTTCTAAATCGAATATGCAAGCTTTTTGGTCAAGTACAAGAGATGGAGAAAACAGTGATATTTTTTATTCAAATATTGTTAAACCTACAAAACTAATGGCCAATTTAACTTCCAATGATGTTTCGTTTTACAATGGATCAGATGGAAATATTGATTTATCTATTTCAGGTGGAACAGCTCCTTATCAAATAAATTGGTCAAATGGAATGACTTCAGAGGATTTAAAATCGATCAAAAAAGGAATTTACTCAGTTGAAGTAAAAGATGCGTTAAATCAAAAGACGAATCTGGAAGTCGAAATAAAAGAGCCGAAATTGGTCGTTTCTGAAGTGGAAGAATTTAAAACTATTGAAATAGGAAGTAAGCTGATTTTGAAAAACATATTCTTCGATTATAACAAAGCAATTTTGACATCTAAATCAAATGTTGAATTAATGAAAATTTATAAAGTTTTAAATGAAAATCCAACGTTGAAAATCGAAATTTCTGGTTATACTGATTCTAGAGGAAATGCAACTGGAAATCAACTATTATCAGAAAAAAGAGCGAAAGCAGTTGTTGATTTTTTAATCAGTAAAGGTATTTCAAAAGATATAATGACCTATAAAGGATATGGAAGTGAGAACACAATTTATACAGATGAGGTGATTTCGAAAGAAAAAACGGAAGCTGATAAAGAGAAAATGCATTCACAAAATAGACGAATTGAATTTAAGATTTTATCGAATTAGGATTAATTAATAGAATAAGAAAAGGTCTTTAAATTAAGTTTTAAAGACCTTTTTTATGATTGGTTGTTTTTATTTCAATTAAAAGTGGGTTTATATTGAAAAAAAAATTAATTTAAACGAAAAGCTCAATTAATTATGAAAAACTACTACTTACTAACGTTAATTACAATTATCAGTTTTTGTTTTCTTTCTTTTAATAATCTACAGACAGAAAAGATTTCGGTATATCATAAAACAAAATTTTCAAATGGTATGACTGGTTTATCAGGAGCTCCGGGAGAAGATAATTGTACTAATTGTCATCAAGGTCCGGTTCAAGACGGTTCATCTATAAATTTTTTGACTGTTAAAGACGGTGTGACTCCGGTTACAAACTACATTCCAGGACATACATATAATGTAGAATTGACAGTTAGTTCAAATGCTACTGATAAAGGGTTTAATTGTTCATCAATGAATGCTAGCAATGTATATACAGGTGTTTTTTCAGCAGGTATTGGGGCGCAGATTATGGGAGGTAGTGCTACACATTCTACCAAAAATGATGTGGAATGGAAATGGTCTTGGACAGCTCCTTTAACAGATGAAGGTGATATAACTTTCTATGTTGCAACTGTAAATGGTGATGGAACAGGTTTGTCAAGTGACGTTGTTTATCTTTCTCAACATGTTTTAGGGTTTACATCAGGAATCAAAGAAACGGTAAAAGAAAAGTTTTGTTTTGAAGCAGGATATTCATCTTCAAATAATTCAGTTGACATGAAGTTTAATTCAATCATTTCAGGTGACTTATTTTTCAACTTGATTGATATGAAAGGAAACTCAGTGTTTACTTATTCTTTAGGTAAAAGTTTAATTGGAGTGAATAATGAAAAAATAATTTTACCAAGTCAACTAAAATCAGGAATATATGTTGTGAATTTAATGATAGATAACAATGCTGTTTCATCAAAAATTATTATTCAATAAAAAGAGATTAAAGTGAGGGGTTGAATAATTTATTTCTTTAAATAATAGAAAAATAATGAAGTAAGTCCTTTTATTATAATGTTCAATATTAAGAAACATAACAGAAAAAATAAGCTGCTTAAAAGCAAAACACCATGCTGTTGAATGTGCCTACTTGCAAAATTATCTTAATGAATTTTGCTTCAAATATAATAGAGGATATTTTGGAGAAAAAGTATTTGATCGACTCTTAGTTACAGCAGTATCATTTGTTCGTTATTGCTTGATATTGTTTAAAAAAAAAGCAGCAAAGATGGTTTTTATCTTTGCTGTTTTAAACTTACCTAACTAAAACTAGAATTGAGTAAACTACTACTATTATAAATTACGATTTTCACTCATAAAACCTTTGGGAGAAAATACAAAGTTTCACTTTAATAGATTCAAATACCCATTATATGTTTACTTTTTATTAATCTTTGTATCCTTAAAATTAATTAAACACGTTAAAGTTTCAAATTGGAAAATAAATACCATTTTTTTTCGAGGAGTTTATACATGTACAGGAAAATATTGATTTTACTTTCTTTTATGATGAAATGAGTAGAAAAAAAGGTTAATATGATGAAATCATTAACTTATAAAATTCCAAATCCAATTAATATAGCTAAAATTAAAACCATGCTTGTAACAATTCGTTGTACAAATATCAAAGTAACTTTCTTTAACATTTTACTTCCAAAATAAGCACCAACAAAGGCTGATAATATTGCAGAAATTAATAAAGGTAAATTTTCACTTATATTGATTTCTTCCATTCGTTTAAAATAAACACTTAGTCTTGTAATATCAATAAAGCAAGCAATTAAAACTCCTGTTGCAATAAAACTTTGTTTCGTAAGATTATAACGAATTAAAAAAGCACTTCTCAATGCTCCTTGATTACCTGAAAAACCACCAAAAAATCCGATGATCAAACCTCCTATATAACTTTTGTTTTCTGAGAATTGTATTTTTTTGAGAGAAGGTAAAATTTCAAAAAAAGAAAAACCGATTATTAAAAATGAGATAATTAATTTAATTAAAGTGACTGTAAATGTTTTCCCGTTTAAAGAATAGGAGTAAAGATTAATGTCAGAATATCTCGTTAATAATTCGGCTCCAAAGTAAGCTCCAATCATAGCTGTTATTGCGAATTTTAGTCCAATTTTCCAATTAATGTTTTTGCCGACCAAGATTATTTTAAAGAAATTATTAAGCAAATGAACAATTCCAGTTAAGGCAATAGCAACTTCAATAGGGAAAAAGATAGCCAGAAAAGGGGAGAGAATGGTGCCCAAGCCAAACCCTGAAAAGAAAGTTAATAGCGAGGCACAAAGCGCTACAAATGAAATTAGTATTATTAAATAAATATCCATTCTACAGAAGTATATGTTGACGGCAAATTTAAAAAGAAAAAGGAGAATTTTATGTTTTGATGTGCGCAGTAATATTTTTTGAACCATATAAGGGCCATATAAGGATAAGTCTTGGTGATTTTTAAAAAAAACAATCTCTTAAATAATTCGATAGAGTTATTAAACACAGCACTTATATGTCCTTACATACCTTATATGGTTCAAAAAAATAATT
>CANJKA010000074.1 GCA_947474675.1 Flavobacteriales bacterium | reverse complement strand
TAGTTTTGCTGCGAATTTGATTGAAGGAACCAACATCATCACAATCACAGGAACCAACACAGCCGGCGTAGATTCAGAAACACAAACAATTATCTACCAAAAACCAGTTGTTGTTTTACCTCCAGTCGTAACTTTTGTAACACCAAACATAGATCCTTTTACATCAGTAACTTCGCAATATACTATAAGTGCAACAGTTTTACATGTCACTTTAGCAAGTGGTGTTGTTGTGAACATGAATGGAACTAACATTCCGAACTTCCAATTCAACGGATCATCTTCAACAGTTAGTTTTGCTGCAAATTTAATTGAAGGAACTAACATCATCACCATAACTGGAACCAACATAGCTGGTGTAGATTCAGAAACACAAACAATTATCTACCAAAAACCAGTTGTTGTTTTACCTCCAGTCGTTACTTATATAAATCCACCGACAAGCGGGTTAGAAGTTTCTGATGAAACATTTAATTTAATAGCAAATATTACTAATGTTGAATTTATTTCTCAAGTAACTGTAAGTAAAAATGGTCAAAATATAAACCCTTCCTTTTTTACCTTTGATTCTTCAACTAAGAAAGTTTCTTTAAATACAGTTTTAAATTTTGGAAATAATACATTTAGTGTGTCAGGAACAAATTCAGCAGGAACAAGTTCAGAAACAACAACAATCTTTTATAGAAAAATTGTTGCTCCATGTGAACCACCAACAATTACTATAAAATCACCAATAGCACTTGAAACAGCAGTTAGTACGATTGTTTTTTCTGCGTTTTTAGAAAACATTATTTCATTGAGTCAAATACATTTCGTCTTGAATGGATTAGATATAACAGATGGTTCATTTAATGCTACAACAAAAATATTTACGAAAAGCGTTTCTTTAAAAGAAGGAGTAAATATTTTTAATATAGCCGTTGTAAATGAGTGTGGTTCAACAAAAGCACAAGCTAATATTACTTATGTACCTTATGTTGCACCTTGTTTGCCACCAACAATTACTATAAAATCACCAATAGCAGTTGAAACAGCAGTTAGTACGATTGTTTTTTCTGCATTATTAGAAAACATTATTTCATTGAGTCAAATACATTTTGTCTTGAATGGATTAGATATAACAGATGGTTCATTTAATGCTACAACAAAAATATTTACGAAAAGCGTTACTTTAAAAGAAGGAGTAAATATTTTTAATATAGCTGTTGTAAATGATTGTGGTTCAACGAAAGATCAAAAAAATTGCACATTTGTTCCACCAACAGGAACTGTTCTACCATCAAAAGGCACAAAACCAACAGGAACTACAATTATTCCTATACCAGAAGGAGGAAAAACTATTCCACCTCCTGCAATTGTGCCACCAGCTTCACCAACGCCTAAAGGTAGAGGAGGAAGGTGATAAATGAAATAATTTTTAATATTATAAAAGGTGGAATTTTCCACCTTTTTTCAGTTATATAAAATAAATTAATAAAAAAAAAAGTGTTAAAAGTGCTGGAAATTTTTATTAATGGATTCCTCTAATTATATTCGCAGTCTTAAATGAAAAATTGACATGGCGATTATAGGAAAAATTAGAGAGAAATCTGTATTATTGGTTGTTATTATTGGATTAGCTTTATTGGCTTTTATCCTTGGTGATTATCAAAAAGGATCTGCAGGATCAAATGATTTTATTGGTTCAGGAACCATTTATGGTGAAAAAATTGATGAAGAAAAATTGTCATTAATGATGGATCAAGTGAAAAGCAATGATGCTCAAACAGCTGAAAAAGAAGGGAGACCTTATGATCAATCAGCTCAAGATCAATCAGCTAATCAAGCTTGGAACTATTTTACTATGTCAACAGTTCTTGAAAAAGAATATGAAGAATTAGGGATAGAAGTTGGTACAGTTGAGTTTGATGCATATTTATATGGAACAAATGGATTTACAGTTTTACCTAATTTAGCAAAAGATTTTAGCGATCCAAACGGACAGTTTAATCCAAAGTTGTTACAGAAAGCTATTGATGGATTAAAAAACTCTAAAAAAGCAGAAGATCAAAAAAGATGGATAGATACGAAGGAATCTTTTTTGAAACAAAGAAAAGAAGAGAAATATCTTGCCATTTTACATCAAGGAGTTTATGTTACCAAATTAGAAGCTGAACAAGAATACCTAGCTCAAAATGAAGTAAAATCTGTTTCTTATGTTTTACGTCGTTACTCTGAAATTGCAGATGAAAAAATCAAAGTTTCTGATGAAGAATTAAAAGCATATTTTGAAGAACATAAAAGCGAGAAAAAATATGAAATTAAAAAAGCTAGCCGAGATTTAAAATATTTTGATATAAAATTATTACCATCAAAAAGGGATTCAGCAGATTTTAATATCGAATTGAATACTATTAAAACAGGTTTAATAAATGCAAAAAATGATTCATTATTTATAATGGGTTATACAAAAAGCAACGTGAAATTTTATTCTAAAGAAAAAAGATACACATTTAAACCTGAAGGAAATCCTAAAGCTCAAAAAGGGATGACTTATCCAATGTCTTTAGATACAGTTTTTAAAACTGCTTCTATCGGTCAAGTTGTAGGACCTTACAATGATAATGGAAATGTTAGAATTGCTAAAATTCTTGACTTCAACACTAAAGTTTGTAAAGTTCGTCACATTTTAATTAGTGTAGATAAAGGAGCAGACGCAAAGAAATTTGCAACAGCACAAGTTAAAGCAGATAGTATATTGTCTTTATTAACAAAAGACAATTTCACTGAAATGGTTATGAAATTTTCAGGAGATCCAGGTTCTAAAGAAAAAGGTGGAGTTTATGAAGATTTTATGGATGGTGAAATGGTACCTGAATTCTCAAAATTTTCAACTGAAATGCCTATTGGTAAAATTGGAACTGTTAAAACAGAATTTGGAATTCATATTATTGAAGTATTAGGAAGAACAGAAGTGAAATATCCTGTACTTGCATTTATTGAAAAAACGCTTGAGCCTAGTGAAGAATCTACTGGAGATGTTGAAAATAAAGCTTTTAATTTATTACTTAAATTAGATGCGAAAATTTCAGTTATTTCAGATAATTTGAAAAAAGGGGTGATGTTTGATACTATTGCTTCAAAAGCAAAATACAATTCACTTACTCTTTCAATCGAAGAAAACAAACCAACTTTTACTACTAGAATTAATTCTTCAATTGCTGAAGATAAACTTTTAGCTGTTGCATTTGGTGCTGAATCTGTAGTTGGTACTTTATGCCCAGTTGCTATTAAAGACAAAGATCGTTATATCATTGCAATGTTATCTGCTATTCATTTAAAAGGTGTACCTACATTTGAAGATGTTTCAGAAAAAATGAAAGTTGAAATTATAAAAGATAAAAAGTCTAAAATTCTTATGGCACAAATGGTTAAAAAATCATTAGAAGTATGTGCTAAAAAAGGAAATACTAAAGTTGAAAAAGCAGAATTAAATTTTGCAAATCCTTCTCTTGGTAATGCTGGTCCAGAACCAGAAATTGTTGGAGCAATTTTCTCAGGTAGTTTGAAAAAAGGTGTTCGATCTCTTCCTTTAAAAGGGGATGGTGGTGTTTATGTTGTTAGAATTGATAACAGTAAAAAATCGCCTACAGCTATTAAATATGAAGAGGAGGTTAAAAGAATGTTAGGGACATTAAAATCTTCACTTGATTCAGCTATTAAAATGGCATTATTGAATAAAGCGGATGTTGTTGACAACAGAGCTTTCAGTAGAGCCGGAGTAAGACAATAAAGATTATTATATCATATTAAAAATGCCTCTATTTTAGAGGCATTTTTAATATAATGTAGTTTTTATTTAAAATTAATGATAGTTATACCAAGTGAACATATATTATAGTTCAATCTACTTATACTTTTTCATCGAATTGATTAAAAATAACGGTGTATAGATGGGCCAAAATTTAAATCCATTTGGTATTACAATACATTTCTCCATTTTTTAATAGTTATTGCTTTAAAAAGGCTAAATTTGATCTTTAATAGTGTTTTTAGAATACTCTTTAATAAGTGGAATGCATTAAATTCAAACTAAAAGACTATTCCATAATGAATTTCTGAATTTTAAAGCTTGTACACTTGCTTCAGTTGCATTATTCCATTTTGTAGCATCGTCACCACATAATTCATGAATCATTTTTAACGCCATTGGTCCATGTTCGCCACTATCTACTTCAATATGACGTTCTAAATAATAATTCAACTTACTTAGGTTTAAATTAGAATTAGTTTCAATATTTTTCACTATTTCAATAAACATATCTGGAATTAGGTCTTCTCTTCCAAACGTAAAAACAGCTGCGACAATGTGCAATTGATTCGTATTTATTTGTTCAAAAGTGAAATTTACAAAATCACGCGTTTCTTTACTTATATTAACTGAATTCAAAGATCTTGAGACAAGATGAATCATGTCTCTACCATCGTTTCCTTCATCAATTAATCGAATGAATTTTCTAATTTCAGTTGTATTTGCTCCTAATTGATCCATTGCTTCCAAATACATTTCGAAATGACTCATTGGTTCTCCCAATTCATTCAAATCACTTTCTTCACCGAAAACAATTTCATTGATTAATCGTCTTGAAACAGGATTACCTTTTGGTGTCCAAGGTAATGTAGTTTTTGTTAATCCTATTTGAAGTGCTTTTAACAAAGACATAAAATCCCAAACAGCAAATACATGCGTTTCCATAAATGCACGAACTCGTTCAATGGAATCAATGCTTTTATATAATTCGTGATGAATTAATTGCTCGCGGTAAGGAGCGATTTCTTGTTCTAATTTTTGAATTGGCATATTTTTTCCCCCTTCGGAGGGGGGCAGGGGGGAGGATTTTTATCTATAAATTTACTAATCCTCCCCCTCGATCCCCCTCCAAAGGGGGAAGATTAATAAAATTATTTTAATTCAATTTTATTCCTAATTCTTTTAATTGTTCCTCAAATAATGGAGAAGGTGCATCAATCATCACGTCTCTTCCATTGTTGTTTTTCGGGAATGCGATGTAGTCACGAATAGAATCTGAACCACCCATTGTAGCAACCAAACGATCCAAACCGAAAGCCAAACCTCCGTGTGGTGGCGCTCCGTATTCGAAAGCTGTCATTAAGAAACCAAATTGTGCTTGTGCATCTTCTTTACTGAATCCTAATAAATCAAACATTCTTGATTGTAAATCTCGGTCATGAATACGAATAGATCCTCCACCTAATTCAACACCATTCATCGCTAAATCGTATGCGTTTGCTCTTACTTTTCCTGGATCAGTTTGAATCAAATGCATGTCTTCTGGTTTCGGAGAAGTAAACGGATGGTGCATTGCATGGTAACGATTGGAGTTTTCATCCCATTCTAACAGAGGGAAATCCAATACCCATAATGGAGCGAATTTGTTTGGATTTCTCAATCCTAATTCATTCCCCATGTGCAAACGCAATTCATTCATTTGTTTACGCGTTTTCTCTAATTCACCGCTTAATACCAAGATTAAATCTCCAGGTTTAGCATTGGCAGCTGTAGCCCATTTTGCTAATTCTTCTTCAGAATAGAATTTATCTACAGAGCTTTTGAACGTTCCATCTTCATTTACGCGAAGGTAAATCAACCCTTTTGCTCCAATTTGCGGACGCCTTACCCAATCAGTCAACGTATCTAATTGTTTTCTTGTGTAAACAGCGCATTGTTCTGCGTTGATTGCAATAATTGCTTCAGATTCATCAAAGATTGGAAAACCTTTTCCTTTCGCAACAGCAGTTAAATCAACGAATTCCATTCCAAAACGAATGTCTGGTTTGTCAGATCCGTATTTCTCACTTGCTTCAGCGTAGGTCATTCTTGGGAAAGCTCCTTCGAATTCAACGTTTCTAACTGTTTTAAATAAATGTTTGATTAAACCTTCAAACATGTTTAAAATATCTTCTTGTTCTACGAAGGCCATTTCACAGTCAATCTGTGTAAATTCTGGCTGACGATCGGCACGTAAATCTTCGTCACGGAAACATTTTACAATTTGGTAGTAACGGTCGAAACCAGAAACCATCAATAATTGTTTGAATGTTTGAGGAGATTGCGGAAGAGCATAAAACTGACCTTCATTCATTCTTGAAGGAACAACAAAATCTCTTGCACCTTCTGGAGTTGATTTAATTAAGTAGGGAGTTTCAACATCCATGAAATCTTGTTCATCCAAATATTTACGTGTCTCTAACGCTACACGGTTACGCAAACGTAACTTTTCTTGAACTGGAGAACGACGCAAATCTAAATATCTATATTGCGCACGAATTTCATCGCCGCCATCTGTATTGTCTTCAATCGTGAAGGGAGGGAGTTTCGCTGCGTTTAAAATCGTTAATTCTGTTACAATAATTTCGATTTCTCCTGTTGGCATTTGTAAGTTCTTACTTGAACGTTCCACCACAGTACCCTTTACTTGAATAACAAATTCTCTTCCTAACTTGTTTGCTTTATCCGCCATTTCAGCATCGTCTTCCACATTGAAAGCCAATTGCGTAATTCCGTAACGGTCACGTAAATCGATAAATGTCATTCCGCCTAAATCGCGTGAACGTTGCATCCATCCTGCTAAAGTTACTGTTGAGCCAATATGCGAAGGGCGTAATTCGCCACAAGTGTGAGATCTATACATGTTCTTAATTTATTGTGGTGCAAAGGTAAACAATGATTGGGATATGACAAGGGAGGTTTTAAGGCTAAAAAGATTTTATTTTAGAAATGTTTAAAGAGTTAACTCAAAAAACGATATATTTTTACTTTAAATCAATTTGTAATTTATTAAAATAACAAAAAGGATTTTTCAATAAATATTATTATCAATTAATTAAGCCTACCTTACCGACACTTATTGGCAATCTGCGAATAGATAATCTATTAATTTTGAACAAAATATTTGACAAGCTTATCAATAGCTTTATTTATGACAAAGTCGGGATTTCAGATAACTTTTTAAGTACAGCTTTTCTACTTCTTCGAAAGAAAATTTAAACTTTCTTTTCTTAGAAAATAAATTACGTTTAGGGGTATTGGTAATGATTTATTGATCTATCAAGATAATAAAATTTGAGGTGATCGGGTTTATTGGCTCGATCATAAACATGAAAATGTTTATGAAAATAATTTTTTAGATTTGATTGATCTTTTTGTTCTTCATTTAAATTCAACCTGTTATACAGGAATAATTGGATATGAATTTCACTATGTATATTATGAATCTGGAAGTTTTTATAAGAAGCACATTGACCAATTTAAGAACAACGACAGTCGACAATACACCATGATTTTCTACTTAAATGAAAATTGGGAGTTAAAAGATGGCGGTGAATTATGTATTCACCATGCAGAAAAATTACAAAACATTTCCCCTCAAAACGGAAAAAGTGTTTTCTTTAAAAGTAGTGAAGTTTTGCATGAAGTATTAACAACCAACAAAGAGAGATTTAGTATAACAGGTTGGTTTAAAATCAATTAATAGATAGTTGTAGTGTTAGAATTTCTTTTTCTTAGAATTATATAATTCTAGGATGCAAAATGATACTATCTTTATTTTCTTAATATTCCTCCATCAATAAAAATTCTGCAATATTTACATGCTTAATTCCGTCAATATTATCCGTCCAAATTGGATCCATTGTTACAACATATTTTGGATAATTATCTTTAATTTCTAAAAGAGGCGAAAATTCTCTATCAATCGTTGATTGTTCAGGCAATAAATAAGCAACTTGAATATAAACTTTTGAATTTCCTTTTTCTGCAATAAAGTCAATTTCTTTCGTTCCTATTTTTCCGATGTAAACTTTATTGTCTCTCCTCTTTAATTCCAACATTACTATATTTTCTAGAATTCCACCAATTAAACGATCTTTATAACCCATAACTGCATAAATAAGAGAAGTATCTCCGACAAAATATTTTTCTTGTGTTTTCAGAATTTCTTTTCCTTTAATGTCATACCGTGGAATTCGATGAATGATAAAAGCACTTTCCAATGCGTTTAAGTAATTATAAACAGTATTGACATCAATTTTTCGTTGCTGACTTTTGAAATAATCAGCAATATTTTTACCTGAAAAACTATTTCCAATATTGTCAAATACATATTTAATGACACGTTCTAATAATTCAATGTCTCTTATTTGATTTCGTTGAATTGTATCACGAAGTACAGCTGAAGAATAAATATCATACACAATTTTATAAGCAGTTTCAAAAGTATATGTTCCTGTATGAATTACTGGAAACCCACCCATTCTTAAATACTGATTAAAAGCATTTTGAATTGTTTTGTCATCCGTATTATATGCTTTGTGGAATTGTAAATATTCTTGAAAAGATAGAGTTTGTATCTGAAATTCAACATACCTTCCTGCTATAAGTGTTGCTAATTCGGAAGATAACAAATGAGAATTTGAACCTGTAATATAGATGTCAATATTGAAGTCTACTAAAAACGAATTTACTGCTTTTTCCCATTCTTTGACTTCTTGAATTTCATCTAATAATAAATAATACTTTTTTTTATTTGTAATTTTATTTTTAACATGTTGATACAATAACTTCGCTTCCATTATATCACTGTTATCAAAACTTTCGAAATTTAAGTAGATAATTTGTTCCTGTTCAGCTCTTTTTTCTAAAATAGTTTGTATCAATAATTGCAAAATAGAAGACTTTCCACATCGTCTGATACCAGTTATTACTTTGATAAATGGTTTATCAATAAACTCAGCTATTTTATGAAGATATGTATTTCTAGTTTCCATAATTAAATGTTATACCCACAAATATATTAAATTTTTATAAGTATTTAGGGTTATAGCCTTAAAAACTTTTTATTTTTGTATTTAAAATAATATATATCTATCAAAACTCTATTACAAATTATTTAGATTTTTGATCTTTATAAGGGAATTTTCAGTGTTTTTTTAAGGTTTCTAACCCTTTTACTCTGTGATCCGGTGAAGCTGATAATTTGAATTTTTTACAATGGATTTCAAATCCAAGCTAATGTTTCGTTCTGTTATAAATTATAAAAAGCGAAGAATTGCAAATTCATCGCAGCGTCTGTAATTTACATATACTTCTTTGCTGAGGGTGTAATTTGAAATTAAAAATAAATGAAATTTTTAAAATGATAAATTTATCAAATAGTTGAAAAAACACAGGTTAAAAGTTAGTTTTATACCGATAAAAAATTAATAACTACAGCTTAAAAATTAGTTGTAAGTTAAAATTGTTTTTAAATTAAGTTTGTAGTCTAAATTATATATAAGATGAAAAATTTAAGAAAAAATGCATTATTTGGCTTGTTATTAATAGCCGGAAATGGAATAAGTCAGATGACGATTCCTGATAATTACAATAATCAGACTATACCTATTAGTTCTGCTGCTTATAATAATACTTATATTAATAAAGTTTTTATAGCCGATGATTTTGTTAATTTGCAAGCAGGAAGTGATGCTTTTTCAGGGATGCAAAAAATTGCGTCTGTAACCCCAAATGCAACTGGTTGGCCATATTATAGTTATTCAACTTCAAGATGGCCTGCAGGTGCATGGGGTAGAGGTTATGAAAATGGTCTTAGTTCTGATGATGAGAAATTAATTGCAAACATGGATTATGAATGGTACAATATAGCCGGGGGAGTTTACAACACAAATTCAGCTGATAATTATTATTATGATTCTCATCCATTAATCAGAGATGTTTCTTTTTTTTTACAAGGGCACATACATCTTCAAATTGCAGGAAATGGGAATTCATCCGCAGCGAATTTACAAAAGATAAAAGATGGGATAGATTATTTACTTTCAGAACAGCTTGTAAATGATGATTTTTGGATGAAAAATTCATATCAAAGGAATAACAAGGGTGGATATAAATGGTGGCTAAAAAGAAATAGTCAAACTGATATAACATCAAAATCAACAAATGCTTTTGATGATTATGAAACATCACATGCATTAGCAGTTTTATCAGAATTCTATTTATCGAAAATTGAATATAGAAGAGCTGAAGTGTTGAATGCTATAAATTTAGCTACAAATTTTTTAACTACTCAAGTTGATTGGCAAGGTGGTAATATAGCTTTACTTCAAGTTAATAACAATACAAGAGGTTTAGGACTTTGGGCTTTGTCATTATCTTACAAAATAACAAGAGATTGTAGTGTGTTTAACAAACTTTTGGCCATGGCTCAATATGTATACAGTAGTCAAAGTCTAGATGGTCAATGGAGAACCGGTGGAGTTGATGGTGGTGACATGGATAATAACACTTCTACTCCAAATCCATATTTTACATCTACTAATCCTGTTCAAGTTTCAGCTCCTGGTGTAGAAAGAGCATTTCATGATCAAAAAATATTTTACCATTTCATGGCACTTAGAGGACTTGTTGAATTTTTTAGTGTTTTACCTGATAATCATGTAGATAAAAGAAATGTTAATGAAGCAATAAATAAAGGTATTAACCATGTTATTAATTTTCGAACATATCCAGCTGGACCAAAACAAAGTAGATTAAAATATTTTTATCAAGGTGAAAGTACAGATTTAAATGGTAATCCTATATATGGAAATTCTGGAATTTGTTTGTGGGATGTTTTATCTAATGGTATGGAAAAAAACATGGAAACATTAGTTAAATTAACATATTATGCAAAAAACAGCATCTATTATTCGACGAATGATTTTAATAATTTAAAAAATCTTACAAATAAAATTGCCAGTGGGATGAAAAGTACTGGTTTAGATTATATACAACCTATTGGATTATATTTAGATTACATGTATGCAATTGATAATAACAAAACAGTATTAGGTTGGGGAAGTTGGGGAAATAGTTCTACCAATTATAATGCAGATAGAATAAATGGTAAAATTGTCAACGGAGATTTTGACAATAATGGTCTAGAAGATGATGTTGCTGCTTTTTATGATTACGGAAATAATGTTTTTGGTGCTATTGGATCAAAAAGTACAGCGCTTCAAGTTTGGAATGGGGTAAATACTTCATCATTGAAATATAAAGGTGATAATGGAATGTGGTTTAGTCGCTATTTTGACGCAACAAAAATTGATAACAGAGTAGTAAGTGGTGATTTCAATAATGATGGAAGAACAAATGATATTGCGACTATTTATGATAATGGAAATGGAAGTGCTTCTATATGGATGTTTACATCAAATGGAGTTTCTTTTACTTCAGCTACTAAATGGAACGGTCTAATTAATGTAAATAATATCGTAGGTGTAGTTAATGGAAATTTTGATAATGATGCATTTAAAGACGACATCGCTATTGTTATGACTGATGGAGGAAATTTAACTCATATTGAAACGTTTTTATATAATGGATCATCTTTTGTAAAAAACATGTCTAGTTCTTTCCCTTCTTTCGATGCTCTTTTAATTAAAGGTAGAATTGTTTCCGGAGATTTTGATAATGATGGTAAAATAGATGATATTGCGACATTATATGATTATTCAAGTACTTCCTGTAAAGCTTGGATATTTAAATCAAACAATGCTGCTATTCCAATGTTTACTGCGGCTAGTTACTGGACAAGTAATTCGTGTAATGCTAATCAAATGACGAACAAAATAGCAAGTGGAGATTTTGATAAAGATGGCTATTTAGATGATATTGCCGTATATTATGATTATGGTAATAATTTGACTAAAATGTGGACATTTAAATCAACAGGAACAGCGATGAGTTGTTTGCTTTCTTTGACAATGCCAGCTTTCGATGCTACTAAAATAACAAATAGAGTAGTAAGTGGTAATTTTGATCCTATATGGGTTCCTAAATATAATGGATATGATTATAAAGTTTCAGAAGTTATGACAATGTTTAATTACTATCAAAGTAATGATTGGGAAAATTTTTCATTTAATTCTGTAAACTCAACTTTTACGCAGACGTATACGAATTGGAATGTTCAAACAAATATATGTGCAACTGGAACAAATAAATCAATGGTTTCTAACGAATCTGAGACGACTCAATTGGTAATTGGTGATTTAAGTGATCAAAATGGAAGAGGTAATTTATCTGATAACTTAAATTTGAGTAAAATTTATCCAAATCCTTTTATAAATGAAATAGTAATAGACAACTTGTTGACAGATAATTCAATAATTAAATTGTATGATATGTCAGGAAGAATCATTTCTACTCATGAAGCTAATGATAATAGAATTTCAATTAATACAAGTGAATTAATTCAAGGTTCGTATTTGATTTCAATAGAAGACAAAAATGGAGTAATTCAGAAAAAGATGATTGTTAAACAATAATAGACATTTATGTTTTGTAGTCCCGAGTAAAATTTTTATTGTTTTACTCGGGATTTTTGTTGAATGACACCTTCAATATTATCACTCCAAAATGGATCGATAGATACACTCTTCTCAGCTTTATATCAAATCGTATTGAAACCCGAAAAACGTTTACCTACTTCTAGAGGTTGAATTTAAAAAGTAAATCAATTCATTGATCCAACCATTTTTTAAAGTCCGAAACTCTTTCTCTGCTAATGATGCAGTTATCAGCTTCGATAAAATTGGAAGTTATTATTAATCTGCCATTAAAATACGTCGCGATTTTTTGAATGGATTGGAAATGAATAATTGTTTTCCTGTTAATTCTGAAGAATAATTTTGGGTCGAGTATTAATTCAAGTTCATCAAAAGTGTAATCCAAGGTAAAACGATTTGATTTTTGGTTGACTAAAAAAGATAAGCTATCTTTTATTTCAAAATGATGAACTAAATCCACTGGAACAGAATCGATTATTTGCCCTTTTTTAACTAAAAATCGACTCTTGTAACTATTCGTTTGAACGACGTAATTTTTAGCTATTGATTGAATGACAAGATCAATATTTCCACCTTTTTGAAACCGATGGTATTTATCAATTGCCATTTTTAAGTCGTTGAATTGAATTGGTTTCAAAAGATAATCAATGCTGTTTTGCTTAAACGCTTGAATCGCATAATTATCAAAGGCTGTGGTGAAAATAAGTGGAATTGAATTGTTAATGGTAGTGAAAATTTCAAAACTATTTCCGTCTGATAAATGAATATCTACAAATAATAAATCGGCTTCTAATCCATTTTTTAAAGCTTCAATACTTGCTTCAACAGAATCTAAAAATAAAATCACCTGTATGGATGGATCTATTTCTTTCAAAAGCAATGCTAAATGTTCAGCAGAAACTTTCTCATCTTCAATAATGACAACATTCATCTTTTAGAAATTAATGGTAAAATTACTTTAAAATTGTTTCCATCATTTGAAATTACCACTTCTTCTTTTGTGAAATGAGAAAAACGTCTTTTAATGTTTTCCAAGCCAATTTTAGAACTTTCTTCTTTTTGTCTTCTTAACTGAATTTTATTTTGAATAATAAGTGAATTTGGAGTTGAATAAATCAGTACCGTTAATGGTTTCTGAATTGAAATTTCATTGTGCTGTATTACATTTTCTACCAACATCTGCAAACACATCGGAAGAATATGTAATACATTTTGTTTACCCTCGATGGAAATATTAAAATCAATTCCTGTTTCGAAACGAATAGATAATAAATAAATATAATGGTTTAAAAATGAAAGCTCTTCCTCTAAACTCACTAATTCAATCTTATCATGGGCGAGCGCATATCGGTATACTTGAGAAAATTCATTAATGAATTCTACTGCTTTTCGATCTCCTTTGTATACCAATGCAGAAAGGATACTTAAATTATTAAATAAGAAATGAGGATTGATTTGATTTTTTAAATTTTGCAATTGCGCTAGTGCACTTTCAGCTTTGTGTTTTTCAGTTTGTAATAAAGTCGCTTGTAAAGAACTATAAAACTGGATCCCAATATCAATAAGTATAACAATGATACTTATCAAGATACCAGGTATCAAAATTGGATCATTAAATATTCCATGTGGACTTATTCCATCTTTATCAATAAAAAAATGAGCAATCCGGATGATTAAAATGACAGATGTAATTGTGAAAAAAGAAGCGAAAATAAACTGAAAAAGAATCCTTTTTTTGGGATTTTCAAACCACTTAATTTTCTGATTTAAAAGTGCATCAATCCTTAAATTTCCTTCTATTATGATAAATGTTGCAATAACAATTAAGATGGTTGGTGGTAGATACCCATGCGGTGGCATACGAATAATAATTCCTAAAAATATGCTGGAAATTAGCAAACCAATTCCCAACATATAGATAAATCTCTTCTTATTATTACGCATAAAATCTAAAACTGCAATTTGTAGATGAAGTTAGGAAAAAATCCCAATTGATATGTATATCTAATATCTTTTAATTTATCGTCATAACCTGAAGAAAAAATATTTTTATGATTCGTTACGTTTTGAATATCCAATGAGAAAGTTTGGGCTATTTTTCGTTTATCACTGTTTAAAACAAATCCAATTTTTAGATCCAAACGGTAGTAATTAGCGTAATATGAACCGTAAACATCCGTCGATCTTTGTTCGTGTCCTGTTAAATTGGAAGCTTCTACATCAATAGCTGTATACGCTCTTCCTCCTGCATTAGTATATTTCACATCCACTGAAAATTTATTGATTTTTTTCGCTCCAACTTTCCATTCTTTTCCCGCTAAAAAATTAAATACATATTTTCCATTAAAAGCTGTATTGCGCTCGATTCCGTCACTTCCTTTGTATTTTGAATCATAGACAGAAGTCGTAAACAAGCCATAATACCCTTTGCTAAAAAACTTTTCGACTGTTAATTCAATTCCATAATTTGTTCCAGTTCCATTATTTACCAAACTATCTTGTAAATCGGTCTTGAAAGAAGAACCTGTGTTCAGCATGGAATAACTACTTGAGTAAGAAGTTACAGGGACATTATATAACAATTGGTAATACATTTCTGTTTTTATCCTCCAATCAGTATGAGGTTGTAATGAATAACCTAAAACGAAATGGTGACTCTTTGTAAAATCTAAATTTTTATTATTGTAAACGGTGTTTCCAGTTGCGTCTTGTGATTGAAGAAAATAAACATTGATGGGTTGTGTTTGAGAATGCAATCCGTACCCAAATGTAACATTACTTTTTTCACCTAAAACATATGTCAACCCCAATCTTGGTTCTATTGACTTTGAATTATTTAATGTAAAATATTGAGAATGTACACCAACATTCATTTTAAAACGAGTTGAAATCGTATATTTAAGATGTGCATAGACTTGAGCTAAATTCGTTGAATTGTTATAATCCCATATTTGCTTATAACTATCATTTAAATTTTCTTTTGTTTTGTAATTCAAGTAAAGCCCTATAATTTCATCTTGAACTCCTATTTTTAAAAATAATTTTGAATTAATTTTCGTATTGTAAGAAGTGCTCAAATTATAACTTGTTTTTTCAACTGTATTCTCCTCTTTCGTAAAAGAAGTACTTGTTAAATTATCTGTTTTATAGCCTACTTGTTTCGAATATGAATAATTTACACCTACCGAAGAACTAAAATAAGAGCGTTTGTTCACTTTCTTAAAATGATTCACCCCCATTATTCCAATTTTACTTGTGAAATCTACTTTATTGCCATTTCCATAAAGCGTATTGCCATTTCCTCCACCTATGTTGATGGTACTATTTGCTAAAATTCCAAAAGTTGAAAATTTTCCAAATTTAGTTGTTCCTCCATTTAATTTATAAGATAACTCTTGATAAGAAGGAGTCGCAGTAGTACCTATATTAATTCCTGCAGCTTGAGCAACGCTTGCTAACGCGTGACGGTAACCAATTAAATAAGAAGATCCTTTCGCTTTGTTTATTGGACCTTCAGTTGTTGCTTCAGCACCTGTAATAACTCCAATTTGGAGCGTTGTTTCTCGTTTCTTATTGTTCCCATTACGTAATCCTAAATCGAAGACACCTGAATTTGCATTGCCATATTCTGCAGGAAAGGCAGAGGTAAAAAAATCGGAATTTTTTAAAAGGTTTGTATTTAAAGCACTAACAGCACCTCCTGTAGTTCCTACAGATGCAAAATGATTTGGATTAGTAACATTCATTCCGTCAATTCTCCATAAAACACCAACAGGTGAATTCCCTCTAATAACTATATCATTTCTACTGTCATCAGGAGCACTTACACCTGCGAAATTTGCTGCCAATCTTGCTGGGTCGCTTCTCCCTCCAGCATATCTGTTTACCTCTTCCATAGAAAAAGTTCTTGTACTAACCGTAGCCAACTTATTAATTGAACTTGCTTTATTATTTGCAGTAACAACAACTTCATTGAGATTTTTATAGATTACCTCTTCCATTTCAATGTCGACCATCACTTCTTTACCAGTCGTCACTACCACATTGGGAATAAACACATCCTTGTAATCAAAAAACGAAATTGAAATCTCATATCGATCCGGTAAAATTCCTGTTAAAGAATAATTTCCTAAACTATCACTAAAAGTTACTTTCTGAAGTGAACTTATTTCAACTTTTACACCACCTAAAGGAGTTTTTGACAACTTATCGATTATAGTTCCTCGAATATTTTGTTCATTATTTTGTCCTATTACTAGGAAAGAAAACAGTGTGAACACCAGAACGGCAATTTTTTTCATAACAACTTACTAAAATTTCGATCAAATGGATTTTCCATTAATTACAAATCAAAGTTCCATTATTGGAATCAATTCCTAAAATTTATTTACTCTAAAGAGTTTAAATTTAATGTTGAATTGTAGTTAAAATTGGTTGTGTTGAAAACAGTGTAACTTAGCCACTTTTCAAAAAATTACTCAGAATCCTGATATGAAGTTGTTTGATTAAACACCAAACTTGAAAAAGCGGCTGTCATTTTAGGAACATCGTCCCAATCTTCAAAATCAAATAGTTTAACTTCATCTTTCGCTTTTGTAAGAACATAGACATAATTCATATTTCTCCCTTTATACCGTTCGATATGCGTAAAATTTATTTCTAAAATATCGTCTATTTTCAGAATTGTTTTTTTCTTAATGAATTGACCGATATAATCTTTTGGAGTAATTAGTATTTCCTGTGAATCAGAATTGATTTTCACCTCCAAAATAGTTAAATAATTGGCCAATAAAAAGGTGAAAAATACCCCAAAAACAGTAAATAAAATATATACAACATTGTTTCTTTGTAAACCGAAATCAAGAAACAAGTTAAAATGAAACATATGTGGAAAAAAAAGAGCAGCAATGTAAAATATTCCCATAAAATTTCGCGTCAAATTAGATGGTTTAAATTTATAATTCCCATCAATGGAGGAAAATTTGAAAGGGGATAAGATAGATTTTGAGTAATCCTCAAAATGTTGAACAGCTTCATTCGGTGTGATGTTTTTCATCTTTTTCTTATTCTGACAATTTAACAGTTGGATCTATTGTTTTTGATATTTCGTTTCGTCATTTGAGAAGTTCCTTTTCCCTATTAAGAATAGTAAATAGTGAATGGAAAATAATAATAGTTATCGTAATAAAAAGATAAAGGTTGAAATAATTTTGACTTGCATCACCGTCAGTAATTGTATACATTTTGTAACAGATTAAATTATTTAAAAAAATAAGAAAACCAAAAAGTAAAAAATAGTCCCAGCGTTTAAATAAATTAATATAATTAGAAAATTTAAACACTTCGCAGATTTCTTCTTTTATAATATTGAAAAATATAGGCCATAAAAAAAACAGAGGAAGTATAAATAGCCTTGACTCTCTTGCTTTTGTAGTTAAAATAACGATAACTGAATTTATAATTAGGGTTATAAAAAATGATTTCAATAATTTTTTCTCTAATAAACTTGAATATGATTTTTTAATAATTGAAATATACAGAAAATAAATAGGCAATCCGAGTATTAAAAAAAGCGAAAAAAATGTTTCGGCAGCTGCTATATTTTCTCCTATGTTGAGTTTAAAATGGATTAATCTGTTTTTAATATCTTCCTCATTACTATCAATCAGATTATTTTTATTAATATAAATAATTATAAAAACGATGTATACAAGAACAGGTATTCCCAAATAGAGTGTTTTTTTTAAATTTTCTAGGTTGATTAATTTTTGTTCATTAAGTGAAAGTAACCAAAGACCAGGTAATAGAATAATACTACTTTCTCTTGCCATAATCGAAATTGAGAAAAGCAGTATGAAATACAACCATTTTTTTTTGAAAAAATAAATTAAACTAAGTAAAATAAAAAAATATTGTAAAGGTTCATCGTAAGAATATATTGGGACAAAAAAGGCAAAAATATTGGAAAAACATAAAAAAAATATAACCATATTAATAAGGTTATTTTTATGATTTTGGCTAAAAATGGAAGATAATTTATAAACTAAAATACCATTAAAAAAAATAAAAGTAAAATTGACTATTATAAATGAAAATCCAATACTTGAATGAAAAGTGTAGGATAAAAGCTCAATTAATAAATTTGTTAAAGGTCTTTTTGCAAATGGATAATACGTTTTGTGCAAATCGTACGCTATAGCAAGATAAGAATTTGATATTTTAAAACTATGGTCATTGAGCATGCTGTCTACATTATTGAACATATGTAGACAAAAAGTAATTATTGTAATAATAAAACTTAATATGGCGGCTTGAAAGAGTTTTTTATTCATGTTTTTTAATCCTTATAAAGGAATATTTCCATGTTTTTTTAAGGGTAAAACTTCTGCTTTGTTCTCTAACATTTTGAATGCAGCGATTAATTTATTTCTTGTTTCTTCTGGAAGAATAACATCATCTACGATTCCTCGTTCTGCTGCTCTGTATGGATTTGCAAATTTCTCTGCGTATTCTAATTCTTTTTCTAACAATTTTGCTGCTGGATCTGCTGCTTCTGAAATTTCTTTTTTGAAGATGATTTCTGCTGCTCCTTTTGCTCCCATTACGGCAATTTCAGCAGTAGGCCAAGCAAAATTCATATCTGCTCCAATGTTTTTTGAATTCATTACATCGAATGCTCCACCATATGCTTTACGCGTAATAACCGTAATTCTTGGAACAGTTGCTTCACAGAATGCATACAATAATTTCGCTCCGTGAGTAATAATTCCTTTCCATTCTTGATCTGTACCTGGTAAAAATCCTGGTACATCTTCAAAAACCAATAAAGGAATGTTGAATGAATCACAAAAACGAACAAAACGAGCTGATTTTCTTGAAGCCTCAATATCTAAAACTCCCGCCATAGATGCTGGCTGATTCGCTACAATACCCAATGTTTTACCTGCTAAGCGAGCAAAACCAACAACGATATTTTTTGCGTAATCTTCTTGAACTTCACGGAAACTGTTATCATCAATCACACAATCAACCACTTTACGAATGTCGTAAGGCAAATTTGAATTGGCTGGTAAAATTGATTTAATGTTATTTAATTTAGCTGGATTGAACTCAAATGTTGAAAGTTCAGGTGCTAATTGATTGACATTTTGTGGCATGTACGTAATTAAATCACGCACTTTTTTCAAACATTCCACGTCGTTTCCTGCGGTAAAATGATTCACACCTGATTTCTCAGCATGAGTTTTCGCACCACCCAAATCTTCAGATGTAACTTCTTCGTGTGTAACTGTTTTCACAACATTTGGTCCTGTTACGAACATATAAGATGTGTCTTCAACCATGAAAACGAAGTCAGTCAAAGCTGGAGAATAAACCGCTCCACCAGCACAAGGTCCCATGATGACACTAATTTGAGGAATCACTCCAGAAGCTCTTGTATTTCTATAAAAAATATCTGCATAACCAGCCAAAGAAACAACTCCTTCTTGAATACGAGCACCACCAGAATCGTTTAATCCGATCATTGGAGCACCGTTTTTCATCGCTAAATCCATCACTGTACAGATTTTTTGAGCATGTGTTTCTGACAACGATCCACCAAGAACAGTGAAATCTTGAGAAAAAACATATACTAAACGACCGTGAATTGTCCCATATCCAGTCACAACTCCATCACCAGGAAAAATAGTTTTTTCTAAACCAAAATAAGTAGAACGGTGTTCAACAAACATTCCTATTTCTTGAAAAGTTCCTTCGTCCAGCAATAAAGTGATACGTTCACGGGCATTCAACTTTCCTTGAGAATGTTGTTTATCAATACGTACTTTTCCACCTCCAAGCTTAGAAGCTTCACGTCTATTTAATAATTCTTGATTTTTGTCCATTGCACTAACTATTTTAAATCCTATTTTGGATAGTTGACAAAGATAAACTTTATTCACGAAAAGAATAATTTACAAATGAACTTAGCTGTATTTTTTTAAAAAATTATTCTGGAATTGTCTAAATTTTAAAAATTGATTAATTATTTACTATTTATAC
>CANJKA010000073.1 GCA_947474675.1 Flavobacteriales bacterium | reverse complement strand
TAAGACGATATTTCCTTCAATTTTATTCAATTCAGAAACTGGCAATACTCTAGCTGTTTCAACTTGTTTAGTCATATCACCATGACATTGTTTACAATCAACTTGACCAACAACTACGTGTTGAGAGTGATTAAAATAAACGTGATCAGGTAAAGCGTGAACTTTGTTCCAAACAATCTCTTTTGTTTTTCCAGTATATTTCATTCCTTCAGCATCCCAACCTGCAGCAGCATAAATTTTCTTAATTTGCTCTTGTTGTGCTGGAGTTCTTCCATTTATTTGTTTGTGACAGTTCATACAAACATTCACAGTAGGAATACTAGCCGTTTTTGATTTAGTAACCGTGTTATGGCAATACTTACAATCAATTCCGTTTGTTCCAGTATGAATAGCATGAGGAAAAGCGATAGGTTGAGATGGTTGATAATCTTCAACAATACCAATCGTTGATAAACTTAGAATGCCTGAAACTAAAAGTGCTATAAATGAGGCTAATGAAAGCAACATCACATATTTTTTATTTTTCCAAGCCCAAGAACGAACTTCATCTCCATACGTTAAATCAGCTTTTAAGTACTCGCCAGACTCTTCAGCAGTTACATGTTTCAATTGACGACGAACACCCCCAACAGCCATTATAATGGTTGTGAAAATAACACCAAGTAAAACCCAAACCCAAGAGTTAGATTCTTCCTCAACCTCTACTTCCGCAGTTGCATCTGCACCAGGAGGAGCAACCATATTAGCTGGATCTTCTTGAGCATCTACCCAATCCATAATTGCATCAATATCTGCTTTTTTCAAGTCTGAAAAAGCACTCATCGCTGATGGCTTACTAGCTGCTACTTCTTTTGCATATGGGTCATTTGCTACAGCGGTTTGCCAATTATTTACCCATTGGTAAATAGAACCTTCTTTTGCTCCACCTGCTTCCCATTTTGCTCTAACTTGGAATAATTTCGGTCCCGTACCATCTTTGTGTGGTTGGTGACAAGTAGCACATTTCGCTTTGAAAAGAGCTTCTCCTTGGGCACTAGCATTGAAAGATCCAGCGAAAAGCAACGCTGAAACAACTCCAATACAACCCTTTTTAAAGTTTCTAAACATCTGATTATTAGATATTGTCATGTAAAAAACTGTTAATATACTGTCAAAAAAACACTATTTGACAAACGCAAATTTAGTCGAATTGACCTATTACATGACAGTTTTATGACAATTTTATTCATAAATATATTAATTTAAAATCATTCTAAATAAGGAAGTGATAAGAAATTAAGTGATACCGTTTGATTTGCAGATAATTAAAGAGTAAAAATATTTTAACATCTTTTAGCAAAAATTATATTTAAAATCAAAATTAAGATGACGATCTATAATTATAAAATGATTAAAATAATAAAGAAGAAATTCAGTACAAAATTTATACTTATTTTTACTGAATTAAAATTTAAAATAATGAATAATTTATTGCTCTTAGTTGTCTTTACAAACTCTTTAATTAGCTTTTCTCAAAACGAAAACACAGAAACAATTAAAGATTCTAGAATAGATATTTTGGTTAAAAAACAAGGTGCAGTAATTCCTCCAGCGACAGTTCCTCAGATAACTGGATATAGAATTCAATTATTTTTTGACACAGATAAAAAAGCGATTGATGAAGCCAGAACAAAATTTACAACTAAATATCCAAAAATTGAAACATACGTAACTTTTAACGCTCCAAATTATTTTTTGAAAGTTGGGAATTTTAGAACACAAATGGAGGTAGAAAAAGTTAAAAAATCGATCGATTTGGATTTTCCAACTAATTATATTGTAAAGGAATTGATAAATTTACCAAGAATAGATTAAAAATAATTAATCATTGTTATCCGTTCTACTTTCAAAAGATATCTGAAATTCAACACCTCTACCATTTTTCACCACAACTCTACCATTTAATTGTAAAACAAGCATATCGATTAATTCAAGACCTAAAGACTGTTCTGATAATTCTTTATAATTAGAAACTAGACCACACCCGTTATCCTTGTAAATTAACTGAAAATTATCTTCTTCTAATCTGATTAACGATATCTTAATCAAACCTTCCTGTTTTCCTTTAAATGCATGCTTAAAAGAATTAGTAACCAACTCATTTAGAATTAAACCAAAAGGAATGGCACTATCAATATTTAAAACAATATCAGAATCGGCATTTATTTCGAAAGTAATAACGCAATTTTCAATTTTAAATGAATCAGAAATAGAGCTTACCAATTGATTCAAATATTCCTCTATCGGAACATTTGTAAAATCAACAGTCTGATATAATTTATTATGAAGAATTGCCATCGTATTAATTCTACTTTGACTTTGTTTTAAGACATCTAATATTACCTTATCAGAAATAGTATTTGATTGTAAATTTAATAAACTTGAAATAATTTGAAGATTATTTTTTACCCTATGATGAACCTCCTTAAAAAGGATTTCCTTGTCAATTAATAATTGAGTTAATTTACTATTATTATCTTCAACAATTTTATTTTGTTCTTCAATTAAAGAAAAACTAGCTTGAATTTGTTTATTTTTAAGATTCAAAATTTTATTTGATTTCTTATTTTGATTAAAACTTCTTAAAATAAGGATAATCAAAAATAACCAAAAAGAAAACCCAATAATGATAGTATTCCTAAGTGTCCGTTGTCTACGTTGTTCAGAATGACTTTTTAGAACTTCAGCTTTGTTTAAAAGATAATGTTGACGATTTAATTTATTTTCTAGTGAATGTTTAATTGAAGAAAGATTATAATCGTATTTATTTGTTCGAGCTTTAATTGAGTCTCCATAATTAATTGATTTCGCATAAAAAAGATTAGCTTCTTTAATTAATCCTAAATTTGAATAAGTTAGAGCGATAACTTTCGTAATATCAAACATTAACTCAATATTATCGGGAATTTTTAAACATAAATTATATGCTTTTAATTCATATTTTAATCCAGTTTTATAATCTTTTAAACGATAAACGTAATCATTTCCTAAACTACTGTATATATAAATTAAATTTTCAAAATCATATATGCTTTTAAAACTTTCAGCAATTTTTAAAGCCCTAAATAAATATTTGGAAGATTCAGCTTGCATTCCCAAAAATCTATAAACTCTAGAGATCTCATTTAATGAAGAAGAAACTTCAGAATCATCACCATATTTTTCTCTTAAACCTAAACTTTTTAAATAATAATGCAAAGCAATTTTAAAATTGCCTTTTTTCGTAAGCATTCCTTCATAAATATTTCCAATAGCACTAAGAGCATAAGATTCACCAACAAAATCATTTAATTCTCTTGCTAATTTTATACTTTTTACATAATATACTTGTGCTAAATAAGGATCGTTCATTGCATAGATATATCCTATGTATTTATAACAACTTATAAGTGTTTTTTTGTCATTAATTTTAAGCGCAATTTTTACAGATTTACTTAAAAATTCTAATGCCATGTCTTTTTTAGCTGTAAAAAAATAAATACGACCATAATCTCTATAAAAAATAGCTAAACCAGACTGATTTTTCTTTTTAATTGAAAGCTTAAAACCATAATTAACAAAACGAATATCATCTGATAAAGTATATAATTCATGATAAAGTCTGATTTTAGTATTATCATCTGATGCATTCTTTAATATTAGTTTTAAAGAATCAATTTTATTTGATTGAGCAAAAGAAGTAAAATTTAAAAGAAAAATGAAAAAAAATAAAATAGTCTTTATGATTTAACACAATTTAAAAGAGTTAAATACATCAATAATAACATTCAACATTGAATGGAATATATTTGTAGATATAGTGATTTATGAAATGTAGTTAAATTGATTGTTGATGACTTACATATTAATCGTCAGTATCTAAATCAAAATCTTTTATTAACAAAGCAATTTCACTCATTATAACAGCTTTCTGCGGATCTTTAGCAGATGTATCCTCTTTGTATTCTTTTAAATGTAAATGACATTCGAGAACATGATGCTCTTCAAAAGGTCCCTCTAAATTTTCTAAAATAGTTAGGCATTCTAAAGCTTCCATGAAATTACCTTCACAAGCAATTTCAACAAATTCAGCTAAAAACTCAGAATAATCAACTTTGCAATTCCAAATAGTCGAAAGTACCTTTTGTCTTTGATCTATATAATTTTCATCTTTCAGAATAGCAATTATTTCAGAAGCAGCAGAAGAAACTTTAAGATCTCCCAAAAAATTTAAGACTTCAGTTTCTATTTGATGATTTAATTCGGTTTTCAATAAATCGACAACAGGACGAATAATCGTCAAATCTCCATTTACTTGCAATGATTTTAATGCACTTGAAATTTTAGTCGAAACACCACTGTTTATATCAATTAAAAGTTGTTTTATCTTTTGATTGTGCTTTTTTTCTTCGTTATCTAATTCACTCACTTTCTGATATTTTTGTACAAAAATAGTAGTTTTAATTGAAGAAATAGAAGGTTATTAAGAATAATATTCCGTACAAATAGATAAATTTTAAAATATACTAAATAAACATAGAACAAAAATCTAGAATTTAAATATCTTTGTATTATGCATATTCAAAGATTAAAACAGCAAACAATCTTCTTATTACTGATACTAATATCATTTTCATCTTGCTTAATTGAAACTGTTAAAGTGCCATCAAAACAAACAGTTACAATCTATTCAGATTGCTTAAAAAAGATCGATGAAAATTTATTTAAGACATTTAGTAAAAAAGAGCATATTAGAGTAAAAATTATTTACTTACCTACACGAAAAATATTATACAAATTAAAAAAAGAAAAGTACAATACTTATGCAGATATCATAATTCTGAAATCGTCATACGATATGTTCAAAGCTCAAAAAGGAAATTTACTTCAACCAATCAATTCTCAGAAAGCAAAAGAATTGATTGATATTAGATATAGATCAAAAACAAAAACATGGTTTGGAATTGGTATTGACCCTTATGTATTTGTTGCCAAAAATGATTCGGTTAGCAAATTGAGTGAATTTAGTGAACTTTTTAAAAAGTCAAACACAGATAAGTGGTCAACAAATTTTGAAAAAACAAGTGACATTGTTCCTATGATATCTGCTCTACTTCAAAAGAAAAAACGAATTGAGTTAGTAGAATGGTATCAAGAATTTTTAAATATTCAACATACACAACTTATAACTGTAAATAAGAAAAAAATCCCTTTAATTACAGCAAACATTTTATTAACAACCTATTCAACATACATCAAAATGATTGAAAAGAAGGATAGTATAAATTGTAAATTTAAAATGACTTTTTCAAATCAGAAGAAAATTGGGGCATATTACAATTTAAGATGTATTGGTATTGTAAAACAAGCTAGAAATTTTGAAAACGCTAAATTACTTCTAGAATATATAGCGACTTCACAAATGAATGAAAAATTAAATAATAATTGGAATACTTTTCCAATTCAAACTCAATCTAGAAATCATAAATACAACTATCAAAATACATATTTTAAAATTTATAAAGGATTAATTTCAAAATCCATATTCAATTATTCTACACTAGGGAATATTGTTAAAAAAACGATTAAAAAGGAAGTTATTCAAATTGTAACGGACACTATTAATTAAAAGAAAATGCTTAACTTGTTAAATTAAAGTGTTAGTTATTAACAAATTGTTATAATAAAATGTAATTAAATCCTGTTTTTAAAAGTAAATTTAACAGTACTTTTATCAAAACTATGAATTTGATTATGACTAAACATGAACAATTAAATGCTAAAATTCGCAGCCAGGAAAGTATTGTTCTTTCTAAAGGTAGTGAGCTTTTTAGACCAATAGTTTATTGTATTTCAACAATTTGCATCTTATTCTTTCTATTTATCCTGTTTTTCTTTAAAGTCTTTATTTTCTCATTAGTTACATTCGTATTTATTTCATCAATAATATATCTTCTTGTCAAAACTCAAAGAAAATATGTTAAAGCAACAATAAAAGGAGAAATGCTTCTTATTAAAGATGAAAAGAATATAAATAGAATAACCCCCGTAACAAGTATAAAATCAATTTCAACATTTACATTTTTTAGTATTAACTTAACTAAAATTGTGTATAAATTAGATGGCAGGAATCATAAAATATGCTTACTGAAGAAATTAGATTCAGAAGAAATAGAGAATGAAGAAATTATTAAAGTTGCTATGAAAGTGGCTTAGTTATTTTTTGATTTCAGGAAATCAGAACATGTGTTTGAGTGTGATTGGTTTGGATATAGTCAATGTTTTATTTGCTGGGTGTTTAATCGCGATTCTACTTTAGGCATTTGAAATAATCAAATGGTTCTAAACAATCGTTGCATTGGTGATGTGCTTTGCAAGCTGTGCTTCCAAACTGACTGATCATTCTCGTGTTTCTTGATTTGCATAATGGGCAGGGGACTACCGTGGGCTCAGCAAATAAAACACTTTTGTCAACTTCGTTTTCTGGTGGTGCAATACCATACTCACGTAATTTGTTTTTTCCATTTTCTGTTAACCAATCTGTTGTCCATGCAGGAAATAGGGTCAATTCAACTTTTGTGTTTTGGATTCCTTTTTCTTTTAACAATGTTATAATATCTTCCTCGATAACTTTCATAGCAGGACAGCCACTATAAGTAGGAGTTATAACAATTGTACACAATTCATCTGTCAAAGAAACAGTTCTAATTACACCTAAATCAACAACAGTTAAAACAGGTATTTCAGGATCACTAACTTCCTCCAAATACGCCCAAATATCTTTTTCTGTTACCATTTCATATTCGGATAAGCACGTTGCATATATTGTAATTCAGCTAAAATAAATCCTAAATGCTCTGTATGTTTTCCAATTCTTCCTCCTTCTTGTTTCCAATTATTTGTCGGAATTGATAAAGTAGCTTCTTCTAAAATAGAAGTAACATATACCAACCATTCTTCTTGAATCCCATCCATTGAAGGAATAATCCCTTCTTTTATCAATGAAAAATCTACCTCATCCATGAAAAATAATTCATTTGTATACTTCCATAAACTATCTAAAGAATCTTGAATTCTTGAATGAGATTCATCAGTTCCATCTCCCAATCGGATCATCCATTCAGAAGAATGTTTCAAATGATATTTCGTTTCTTTTAACGATTTATCAGCAATAGCAGCTAGTTGAATATCTGAACTTTTTAAAAGTCTTTCAAACAATAATCTACGAAAAGCATCAAAGAAAAATTGACGCATCATCGTTTTTCCAAAATCTCCATTCGTTTGTTCAACTAACAAAAGATTTTTATATTCTCTGTCACATCTTAAAAATGCAATTGCATCACCGTCTCTTCCTTTTCCTTCAATTTCACCAGCATATTCTAGAAGATTTGTTGCCTGACCAATTAAATCCAAAGAAATATTTGTTAATGCTATATCTTCTTCAAGAATAGGTCCGTGACCACACCATTCAGAAACTCTGTGACCAAGAATCAAACTATCGTCCCCCATTCGAAGAACATATTCAAATAAATTTGTATTTTTTTCCATTTTTTATTATTTAGACATTAGACTACTAGACATTAGACCGCTTTGCTCAAAGACTTAAACACTGAATATGAACAATATAATGTCTGTAAATCTATAGTCTATTCAACTACATATGCGAAATTCCGTCTGGAACATCATAAAACATTGGGTGACGATATGCTTTCGAATCGGCTGGTTCAAATAATGAATCCGCTTGAGCTGGCTCAGAAGCAAAAACATTGTTAGATTCAACAACCCAAATACTTACACCTTCTGAACGACGTGTATATACATCACGTGCATTGTCTACAGCCATTTGTTCATCTGACGCTCGTAAACTACCAACATGTTTGTGATTTAATCCTTGTTTACTTCTAATAAACACTTCCCATAAGGGCCATTCTTGATTTGCCATCTTTTTATTTTTTTATGTTAGACGTTGCAATGCAACGTTTTTACAATTATCGTTGTTACGGTTGAATTATTATTCTGTCGTAATTATCTTGAGGAGTTACAATTCTATCATATTAGCTTGACGAATTCTAATTCTATCATATTAGCTTGACGAATTCCAATTCTATCATATTAGCTTGACGAATTCCAATTCTATCATATTAGCTTGACGAATTCCAATTCGTCGCTACTATGATGCATTTTTGACTTTTCGCTTTTCTGCATACGCCATCGCTGCTTCTCTTACCCATAGACCATCTTCTTTGGCTTTTCTTCTTGCATCGACACGTTCTTTGTTACACGGTCCGTTTCCTTTTACAACTTCCCAAAATTCATCCCAATCAATTGGTCCCGTTTCATAATGACCTGTTTCTTTGTTGAATTTTAAATCTTTGTCTGGAATTGTTAAACCAATCATTTCAGCTTGAGGAACAGTAACATCAATAAACATTTGACGTAATTCATCATTTGTATTTCGTTTAATTTTCCATTTCATTGATTGTGCAGTATGCTTAGAATCTGCATCATTCGGACCAAACATCATTATTGCTGGCCACCAAAAACGATTGAATGATTCTTGAGCCATTGCTTTTTGTTCAGGAGTACCTTGTGCTAACAGAGAAATGATTTCGAAACCTTGACGTTGGTGAAAAGACTCTTCTTTACAAACTCGTACCATGGCTCTTGCATAAGGTCCATAAGAACAACGACAAATCGGTACTTGATTCATAATAGCTGCACCATCTACTAACCATCCAATAGAACCCATATCAGCCCAAGATGTTGTTGGATAATTAAAAATTGAAGAATATTTCGCTTTTCCTGTATGCAAATCATCAATTGTTGCTTCACGATCTGCTCCTAAAGTTTCAACTGCGCTGTATAAATACAATCCATGTCCAGCTTCATCTTGAACTTTCGCCAATAAAACAGCTTTTCTACGAAGATTTGGAGCTCTAGTTATCCAATTCCCCTCTGGTAACATCCCAACTATTTCAGAATGTGCATGTTGAGAAATCTGACGGATTAATGTTTGACGATATTCTTCTGGCATCCAATCTCTTGGCTCAATTTTAATATCGTTATCTATTTTTTCTTGAAAACGTCTTTCGAGTTCAGTTATGTTTACTTCTTTCATAGAGAAATTGTTCTTAGTAGGACAAATTTAATGAATTATGTTGATTATTTCAATAGTAAAAGTGTGTTAAAAATGTAAATAAAAAAAATATCCTGATTTCTTTCTTAAAATGATTAAATTTGCATTCAAAAATAGCAATTAGAATGACTCCAAAATTTCACACGCTTACGATAGACAATATTCGTAAAGAAACAGAAGATACAGTTTCAATTTCATTTGAAATACCGACAGAATTAGAAAAAGACTACTCTTTTCAAGCAGGACAATATTTAACATTAAAATCTTTAATTGAAGGAGAAGAAGTTAGAAGATCTTATTCTTTATCTTCTTCACCTGTAGAAAATGAATGGAGAGTTGCAATAAAAAAAATCGAAGGAGGAAAATTTTCAACGTATGCAAATGAAAGTTTTTCAGAAGGGCAATTTATTGAAGTAATGACACCAACAGGAAACTTTCATCTAAACAGTTCTCCTGCCAACAAGAAATCATATGTTTTAATTGCAGCTGGAAGTGGAATTACACCAATTATTTCTATTGCTAAAACAGTTTTAAACGAAGAAACAAATAGTGATGTAACATTATTCTACGGAAACAAAAACTTTGCATCGATCATATTCAGAGAAGAAATCGAAGCTTTAAAAAACACATTTATGAATCGCTTAACAGTTGTTCATATTTTATCACGTGAAAGTTTGGGTAATGCAATTCAGAAAGGAAGGATTGATGCAGAAAAAATTAAACAATTACATAAGGCATACTTACTTAATTCTTCTATTGACGAAATTTTTGTTTGTGGTCCAGAAGAAATGATTCACAGTGTGAAAGATCATTTTGCAGAACATGTTAAAGATATTAAGAACATTCATTTTGAGCTTTTCACAACCAATACGGCTAAAAAAGACACCCCAATAAACTCTTCAAATGAACCTTCAATTGCTGCAAATGTTCAGGTAATTATTGATGGAGATACTTTAGAATTAGCATTAAGTTCCGATGGAGAATCAATTTTAGATGCTGCGTTTAGAGCTGGAGGAGATTTACCATTTGCTTGTAAAGGTGGTGTTTGTTGTACATGTAAAGCAAAAATTATTGAAGGTACAGCTTCCATGGATATAAATTATGCTCTTGAGCCAGATGAAGTTGCTGCAGGTTACATTTTAACTTGTCAAGCACATCCAACAAGCGAAAAATTAATCATATCATTTGATGAATAATAATTATAATTATGGCATTTTTTAGTAAATTATTTAAAAAAGATTCTTCTGCAAAAACGCACAAAGGATTTTACGTGTTAACTATTCAAAAAATTGAGAAGTTAACTTCTGATAGTGTTAAAGTAACATTGGAAATTCCTTCTGACTTAAAACAAACGTTTCAATTTGTTGCTGGTCAATATGTGAATTTTGTTATTGAAAACAAAGGGAAAGAAGAAAGAAGATCATACTCTATTTGTAGTGGTCCAAACGAACCTTTAGCAGTTGCTGTAAAATCAATTACAAATGGGAACATTTCAGTTTGGTTCAATAATACAGCAGCAGTAGGAATGGAAATTCAAGTTGCAAAACCAGAAGGAAGTTTTCAATTAAAAGCAAATGATAAAAATGTGGTTGCTTTTTCTGCAGGAAGTGGAATTACGCCTATCATGTCAATTGCAAAATCATTAGAATCTTCAAATGGTAATATGAAATTGTTTTATGGAAATAGAAATCAAAATTCAATTCTTTTTCAAAATGAAATCAAACAATTATCTCATGTTCAAGCCCAATTCTTTTTAAGTGGAGAAACAGTTGATGGATTTACAAATGGGAGATTAGATCAAGCTGCCATTTCTGAAATTATAAAACAAGATTTAGAAATTTTAAAAGCGGATGGATTCTTTTTATGTGGTCCTGAAGAAATGATTAAAGCAGGTGTTGATACATTGAAGTTATTTGGTGTACCTTCTGAGAAAATTCATTACGAGTTATTTACTGCTCCAACAATCATGAAATCTAACACTACTTCAACTGATACCTTATTTTCAGGAGAAAGTAATGTGAAAGTTATCTTAGATGGTGAAGAAATTGACTTTAAACTGAAAGCAAATGGAAAAGCAATTCTTGATGTTTTAGACAAAGCTGGTTTCGATGCTCCTTATTCTTGTCGAGGGGGCGTTTGTTCTTCTTGTAAAGGAAAAGTTATCAAAGGAAAGGCTACTATGACAATGAATTATGCTTTGACGGAAGAAGAGGTTGCTGAAGGTTATATTTTGGTTTGTCAGTCTCATCCTGCTAGTGAGGATCTTGTTATTAGTTTTGATGAGAAGTAATTAGGAAATTCTCATATGTTATTTAACTCTTTAGATTTTTGTAAGTTCTTACCAATTGTATTTATACTGTATTGGTTTGTCACAAACAAAAATCTAAAAGCACAAAACTTTCTTCTTTTAGCTGCAAGTTATTTCTTTTACGCTTGTTGGGATATACGATTTTTATTTTTACTTATTTTCTCGACATTTTTAGACTATTTTACTGGTATTAAAATGTCTGAAAGTCAAACTATAAAGAGAAAAAAGTTTTGGTTTTGGCTAAGTATTACAGTAAATATAGGGTTTTTAGGTGTTTTTAAATATTATAATTTTTTCGCTGAATCATTCGCTGAAGCCTTATCAACAATTGGTTTAACTGTACATCCTTGGACTTTAAATGTAATTCTTCCGGTTGGAATTTCATTTTACACTTTTCATGGTTTATCTTATGTAATAGACATCTATAAAGATCGAATTAAGGCTGAAAAAAATATTGTTGATTATTCCGTTTTTGTCAGTTTTTTCCCTTTATTAGTTGCTGGTCCAATAGAAAGAGCAACGCATTTATTACCTCAAATTAAAAAAGAGAGGACATTTGATGTAAAAAATATAATAGATGGGTGTCGTCAAATAGCATGGGGACTTTTCAAGAAAATTATCATTGCTGATTTATGTGCTCAAAATGCTGATTTAATTTTTAATAATGCTGCCGATCATTCAGGTAGTACTTTAATAATGGGTGCTTTATTTTTCACATTACAGATATATGGTGATTTCTCAGGGTATTCAGATATAGCATTAGGAACTGCACGTTTATTTGGAATAGAATTACTGAAAAACTTTTCATTTCCTTACTTTTCACGAGATATTTCTGAGTTTTGGAGACGTTGGCACATTTCCTTGTCAAATTGGTTTAGAGATTATCTGTATATCCCATTAGGAGGAAGTAAAGTGAGTACTTTAAAAAAAATCAGGAACACCTTCATCATATTTTTAGTCAGTGGATTTTGGCATGGAGCAAATTGGACTTTTATTATTTGGGGATTATTAAATGCTCTTTACATAATGCCATCAATTATTTTTAATACGAATAGAAAAAATCTAGATGTAATTGCTGCAGGAAAATATTTACCTAGTATAAAAGAAATTATATCCGTTCTAATAACGTTTAGTTTAACTGTTTTTGCTTGGATCTTTTTTAGATGTAAAACAGTAGGTGAAGCCTTATATTTCATTAAGAAAATATTTTCTAGCTCATTTTTTACATCTCCAAAAATACCAGAAACAACGATCAATTTATTAATCCCTTATTTCATATTTCTTTTATTTTTTATAGAGTGGATAGGAAGAGAACAAGAATATGCCTTGGGAAATTTAGACAAAAGATGGCCTAAATATATTCGTCATTTGCTTTACTATTTTATTCTATTTGGTGTTCTATTTTTAAATGGAAGATCTAGTCAATTTATTTATTTTCAATTTTAACAATGAAAATTATTTTACGTAAAGTTGCGCTATTCATTTTTCCTGCATTCTTTTGTATCCTGATACTTGAGGCGCTTTTACCGATTACTTTTTTCACTCATAGACATTATGAAGCCATAAAATATGTTTCAAACGGACTTTCACAATGTAATAACTATGAAAACATCGCTACTTATAAAGTATCAGTAGGAGATTTATGTCATCATACAGAAAATGAAGTACCAAGAAACATTTTTTGGAAAACAGATAAATTAGGAAATAGAAATGACGAATTTGTTGAAAAATCTGATATAATGTTTTTTGGAGATTCATTTATAGAAGGATGTACTCTCACACAAAAAGAAACGATTTCAAATAGAGTTAAGTCAAAATTAAAAGGTAAAGTAAGTGTTTATAATATGGCACCTTATTCAATAAACGAACTTGAAAGTTTTATAAAAATGGGAATCATTAAAAAACCAAAAGTGATTATATATTCAATCATTGAAAGATATTTACCATCCCCAATAGTTCCAAATAGAAATCCAGAAAACTACAAACAGAAAACCAAATTTAATTCATTTTTAGAATACGGTAGTTTAAATATGTATATTGATAAAGCATTTAAGTTTTATTCAGTTAAATGGATCAAAGCAAGAATAAGTGATTCAAAAGGTGCAGGAATTGCCGGAACAAAAAAATCAAAAATGTATTTTTTGGATGGAAAAGCAATATCAAACAATGTGAATTATGCCGTTGACGCTTCTAAATTAATTTTAAGTTATCAAAAATATTTTGATTCATTAGGTATTAAGTTTATTTATATGCCTATGCCAAATAAGGAAACTGTTTATTTCGATTATGTTCCATTTAAACAACATCAAGAATTATTAAAGTTAGATTCTATTCTGAAAAAAGAAAATGTATTGACAATCAATACACTTCAAATTTATAATGAGTATAGAAAGAAAAGCACAAAATTACTTTACAATTTAGATGATACACATTGGAATAATAATGCAACAGATTTAATCTCCAAAGAAATTGTAAAAACGATTAAGAAAAATAAAAAATATTTAGGAATATAAAAGTTTACTTTCTGGGATTGGGTTAAAATTATTTTGAGCTCCTGTGATTCATTTTGAGTGTTTTTTATTGAGTTGGTAAATCTGAATTCCGAAGCATAATTTCGCACCTAAGAAATCAAGTTGGGACCCATAGAATTAAAAAGTGAAAGAATTTCGAACTGTTTGAATCCTGATTTTTCTTCGGGATGAGTTTTTGAAATTTCACTTAATACAAAAGGAATGGAACAATTTACTGTTTTATCACATGTGAAATGTTTTGGTTTATAAACTGTAAATGAACGTGAACAAGCAGAAAAAATATTTTCTGGTCTAGAATCTATTGATATTTTAATCAATAATGCCGGGAAATTGATCAATAAATCGTTTAATGAGTTAACTCCTCAAGATATTACCTCAAGTTATCAAGCAAATGTGATTGGCGTGATGCAAATTATTCAGGCTGCCCTTCCTAAAGTGTTAGAAAAAATTACTGACTTTGCATTGAATAGTCATCAATGGATTAATGGAAAGATTATTCCTGTTTCTTTGAGTACACCTTTATTTTCTCTTTTCCATTTTTATCAAAATATTATAACTTCTTTAAATAGTGAACCTTTATTTAAATGAAAGTTTGAATATAGCTTTCTATTTGTATAATTAGATTCATAAAACCTACTTTTGCTAAAAACGAAACCTATTTCCATAAAAAAAGGCTGCCTATTCAGACAGCCTTCAATTCAATTATTTTAAACTACTTATTTTGCAGTTAATGTTGTTGTTGTTTTGTTTGTTGAAGTTATCGCTCCATCAACATTTGTTGATTCATCAATCATAGTGATTTGTTTACTTTTTAATTCATCTAAAAGGAAAGTATATGTTGTGTTGTTATATCCAGTAAATGACTCAGTTACTGAAGTTCCATTAGATGAAGAAGTTTGTTTTGTTATAGAAAGCATAACAGCTTCTTTTTTAGCAAGATCAGCATTTTTGTTTTTTCCTAAAAACATCCAGTTTCCTTCGTATGTATCAACATCAGTTCCTGAAGTAAATACCATTGTAAAAGTACCATCTTTTACAAATGTATACGATTGTGTGTATGAACTTACATTTGGATTACCTGCTCCTAAAGCACCTGTTGTAATTGAAGTTTCAGTTGTTCCGTTGTAAGTTGTTACAGTTGAATTTGATGTTAAAGCAATTCCTGTAGCATACGAAGAAGTTCCTTCTGATTTTGTTACTGTCCATTCACCACATAATCTAGCTTTACGAGATTTTAAAGATAAAAACGGGTCATTTTCTCCTTTTTTACAAGATGATAAATTTGCAACCAAAACCATTGCAGCAGCTCCTAGTAATAATAATTTTTTCATGTGTATAGTTTTAAATTTTTTGGTGAAGTTATATCCTTTATATGAATATTGAATATTAATAAACATTAAATTATAAACATGTTTATGTTGGGATAATTATCATTCCAATGAAAAAAGCTTTTATGTTTAAATAAATGGCTATTTAAAGGGATGCATAAAAAGATATTAATTGTTTAATTATTAACAAATAAATATAAACATGATAAAAAATTAATAAAAAAATTTACTAAATCGGTTTTGTAAAATTTGCATTACTAAACCTTTTTACTATAAAGTTTAATGCTATTCTAATATAACACCATACTATGAAGAACACTCTACTAAAGGCTTGTTTTGCAATAACTTATTTGCTAACATCTACTATTCATCTTATTGCTCAATGTCCAATAACAGTTTCTTCTAGCCCATTAACTTCAACAATTTGTTCGGGCAACTCTGTCAACTTAACATCTAATGCAAGTTCTGGCTCTGCAATTTATAGCTGGTCACCAACTACTGGATTAAGTAATTCAGCAATTTCAAATCCTATTGCCAGTCCAACAACGACGACAACTTATACTGTGACATCTTTACTTCAAAATGGAACACAAATGGTGACAAATGGTTCATTCGAAGCTGGTAATTCTGGATTTAGTTCAAATTATACGTATGTTGGCAGTCCTTCCGGAACAGCTTTATGGGCTGAAGGAACTTATACTATTGGTTCAAATCCAAATGCATATCATGATAATTTCCCAACATTTGGAGATCATACAACTGGTGCAGGAATTAATTATATGATTGTTAATGGTGCAGCTGGTGAAGGAACAAAAGTTTGGTGTCAAACAATAGCGGTAACACCAGGACAAACGTATCAATTTTCTTGTTGGGTTGCTACGATTATAGCGAATAGTACTTCTGAACTAGCTATATTAAATTTAGATATTAATGGAACTAACGTTGGAGCTTTCTTTTCTCCTTCAATGACGCAAGGTGCTTGGACTCAATACATCACTTCTTGGGTTTGTCCTGTAGGTACAACATCCATTACTTTGTGTGTTGAAAATGCCAATTTAACAGGTTCTGGTAACGATTTTGGGATAGATGATATTTCGTTTAAAAAAGCTTGTATTGCAACTAGTAGTCTTACAGTAAATGTTATTTCCCCAATAGCTTCAAATAACGGAGCTGTTTGTTCAGGACAAAATGTAAATTTAACATCGAATACTATTGGAGGTGCAACCTATGCTTGGACAGGACCTAGTTTTACGGCTAATACTCAAAACACATCTGTTACAGGAATTACAACTTCTGGAAACTATACTGTAAATATTACCAGTGGGGGGACAACTTGTCCAGCTTCAACATACGTAACAGTTAATCCTTTACCAACTTCTAGTATAGCTGCTATTTCATCTATTTGTCTAGGACAAAGTGTTAATTTAGCCGGAACAGTAAGTGCAGCTATAAATGTACCTGTTTCAGCTACAAGTTCTGCAGCAACAACAATACCTGATGCCGGAATAACAAATGCATGGATAGGAACAGGTGGTACTTTTGGAACTTCAAACATAGCTGTTACAGGATTAAATACAAATTGGACATTAACATCTGTTGTTTTAAATATAACTCATACTTGGGACAGTGATGTTAAAGCTTATCTATACAATCCATGTGGAAATAGAATTAAATTGATCTACGGTAATGGCGGTAGTGATAATAATTTTACCAATACAACCTTTACTCCTGGAGCAGTAACAGCAATATCGGCAGGAGCTGCTCCTTTTACAGGAACATTTATTCCTGCTGCGGGATCAGCGGCTTGGGCAGCATTTATTACTGCAAGTCAAGCATGTGGAACTGCAAACGGAACTTGGTCAATTCATATTGGGGATTATGCTGGAGGTGATACTGGAACATTAACCAATTGGACATTGAATTTCAATAATCCAAATAGTACTTCCTATGTTTGGTCACCAACAACAAATATGACCAATTCAACAACTTTAACTCCTACTGTTACTCCTACTTTAGCTGGAACAACTGTTTATACATTAACAGCAACAAACACATATACTTGTGTAAGTACTGCAACTATAAGTTTAACAGCAGTTGCCTTACCTGTAATGACAAGTCCAACTACTGCTTCAGTTTGTAATGGTAGTGCAGTAAATATTCCATTAACAAGTTCAATTGCTTCAACGTATACTTGGATAGCAACTGCGAACTCAAATGTTGGAGGTGAGAGCACAACTTCACAAACTAGCACAACACTGAGTAATACTTTAACCAATACAACAGGGGTTAATCAAACTGTTGTTTATATAGTTACTCCAACATCAGTTGCAGGAACATGTCTTGGGACACCACAAACTGTAACCGTTACAGTAACGCCAACTATAACACCGACTTTTACAGCTGTAGCGGCAATATGTTCAGGAGCAACTGCTCCGGTTCTACCTACAAGTTCAACAAATACACCTGCAATTACGGGAACATGGGGCCCAGCTGTTAGTAATACTGTTACTACAACCTATACTTTTACACCTACTGCTGGTCAATGTGCTACAACTACAACACTTTCAATAACTGTTAACCCAAGTGTTACACCAACATTCGCGGCAGTTGAGGCAATTTGTTCAGGTGAAACAGCTCCGGTTTTACCGACAAGTTCTACAAACTCGCCTTCAATTACAGGAACTTGGGCGCCTGCCGTAAGTAATACTACAACAACGACTTATTCTTTTACTCCAACTGCAGGACTTTGTGCAACTACTACAACACTTACGATAACTGTTAATCCACAAATTACTCCAACTTTCACTGCAGTATCTCCAATTTGTTCAGGAGATGTTGCACCGGTTTTACCAACAAATTCTACAAATACGCCTGCAATAACAGGAACATGGGCACCTGCTGTTAGCAATACTGCAACAACAACTTATACTTTTACACCTACTGCTGGACAATGTGCTACAACGACAACTTTAACAATAACGGTTAATCCAAATGTAACACCAACATTTTCGGCAGTTGCAGCAATTTGTTCAGGTGCAACAGCTCCGGTTTTACCTACAAGTTCTACAAATACACCGGCAATTACTGGAACTTGGTCACCAGTTGTAAGTAATACAGCAACAGCAACTTATACTTTTACACCAACAGCCGGACTTTGTGCAACAACAGCAACACTAACAGTAACCGTTAATCCATTAATAACACCAACATTTGCAGCAGTAGCTTCAATTTGTTCAGGAGATGTTGCTCCGGTTTTACCGACAAGTTCTACAAATACTCCTGCAATTACTGGAACTTGGTCACCAGTTGTAAGTAATACAGCAACAGCAACGTATACTTTTACACCAACAGCCGGACTTTGTGCAACAACTGCAACACTAATAGTAACCGTTAATCCATTAATAACTCCAACATTTGCAGCAGTAGCTTCAATTTGTTCAGGAGATGTTGCTCCGATTTTACCGACAAGTTCTACAAATACTCCTGCAATTACTGGAGCTTGGGCACCAGTTGTAAGTAATACAACAAATGCAACATATACTTTTACGCCAACAGCCGGACTTTGTGCTACAACTGCAACTTTAACGATTACTGTTAATCCTTTAATAACCCCAACATTTGCAGCAGTTGCTCCAATTTGTTCTGGAGATGTTGCTCCAGTTTTACCAACTAGTTCAACAAATACTCCGGCAATTACTGGAACATGGGCACCCGCTGTAAGTAATACAGCAACAGCAACGTATACTTTTACACCAACAGCCGGACTTTGTGCAACAACTGCAACACTAACAGTAACCGTTAATCCATTAATAACACCAACATTTGCAGCAGTAGCTTCAATTTGTTCAGGAGCAACAGCCCCTGTTTTACCAACTAGTTCAACAAATACTCCGGCAATTACTGGAACTTGGTCACCAGTTGTAAGTAATACAGCAACTGCAACCTATACTTTTACGCCAACAGCCGGACTTTGTGCTACAACTGCAACTTTAACAGTAACCGTTAATCCATTAATAACACCGACATTTGCTGCGGTATCTGATGTTTGTTTAAATTCTACAGCTCCAGTTTTACCTACTATTTCTACAAATACGTCTGCAATTACTGGAACTTGGTCTCCAGTTGTCAGTACAGCAACTGCAGGAACAGCAACATATACATTCACACCAACAGCTGGATTATGTGCTGTAACAACAACTTTAGATATTGTAACAACATCGCTAATTATTCCAACATTTGCAGCAGTTGCTCCAATTTGTTCAGGAGATGTTGCTCCGGTTTTACCGACAAGTTCTACAAATACTCCTGCAATTACTGGAACTTGGTCACCAGTTGTAAGTAATACAGCAACTGCAACCTATACTTTTACGCCAACAGCCGGACTTTGTGCAACAACTGCAACACTAACAGTAACCGTTAATCCTTTAATAACACCCACTTTTGCAGCAGTTGCTCCAATTTGTTCAGGTGATGCTGCTCCGGTTTTAGCAACTAGTTCTACAAATACGCCGGCAATCACAGGATCATGGTCACCAGTTGTGAGTAATACAGCGACCGGAACATATACATTCACTCCTGACGCTAATCAATGTTCAGGAACTACAACTTTAACAATCACTGTTAATCCTTTAATTACTCCAACATTTGCAGCAGTTGCTCCAATTTGTTCAGGTGATGTGGCTCCAGTTTTACCAACGAGTTCAACGAACACGCCTGCAATTACAGGAACTTGGTCTCCAGTTGTCAGTAATACAGCGACAACAACGTATACATTTACTCCTGATGCTGGTATATGCGCCATAACTGCAACTTTAACAGTTACTGTTAATCCTTTAATAACTCCAACATTTGCAGCAGTTGCTCCAATATGTTCAGGAGATGTTGCTCCGGTTTTACCGACAAGTTCTACTAATACTCCAGCAATTACTGGAGCTTGGGCACCAGTTGTAAGTAATACAGCGACTGGAACATATACTTTTACACCAACGGCTGGTCAATGTGCAATAACCGAAACTTTAACAATCACCGTTAATCCAATAATAACTCCAACTTTTGTTGCGGTTTCTGATGTTTGTTTAAATTCAACGGCTCCAGTTTTACCGACAAGTTCTATAAATACACCTGCAATAACTGGAACTTGGGCACCAGTTGTAAGTACCGCAACTGCTGGAACAGC